>DASUFX010000167.1:0-12718 GCA_036274355.1 Kofleriaceae bacterium
CAAGCGGGCCGTCTGCTCAAGATGGCCGCGGCTGCCGACGGTGAAGACGAGAAGGTGCTCGCCATGTACGAGCGCGTCGCGCGCAACGGTGGCGATCAGGAGCTGCTGCTCGACTTCCTCGAGCGCCGCGCTGCGCACTCGAGTGCCACGCCGAAGCAGATCCGCGAGGCGGTCGATCTCGCCATCGAGCTCGGCCAAGACGAACGTGCCGAGGCGTTGCTCGTCCGTGCCGTCGCCGCTGCGCGCGATACCGTCGACGGTATCGCATCGGCGCCGTGGGCCGTCATGGCGCTTGCCGAGCGCCGGCTCGCCGCAAACGATCTCGTCCAGGCGCGGGACCTGACCTACGAAATCGCGCCGATCGCGACAACCGAGGAACTTGCCTCGCAAGTCGATGGTCTCGCGATGCGGGTGGCGACGCGTGCGCTCGCCCATCGCAAGATCGAAATCGCGGCCGAGGTGTACGAGTTCTTGCGCGAGCGCAGCCCGAGCGACCGCGCGGTGTGGCAGCCGCTGATGACGATCTACCGCGAGCTCGGCGATGGCGATCGCCTCGCAAGCGTCGTGTCGTCGACGTTGCCGAACCTCGTGACCGCGGGCGAGCGCAACGCGCTCCGCATCGAGCACACGAAGTTCCTGATCGAGAACCTCAAGCGCCATCACGACGCGCTCGACGTGTTACGTGACGCGCTCAAGGACGATCCGGACAACCTCGAAGCGGCCGAGCTCTACGAAGGCACGCTCAAGGAGCTCGGTGATGACGATGGCATCGCCGAGTTCTTGTGGTCGCGCTTCGAAGACGCGCAGCGTCGTGGTCATCGCGACTCGACGGTCGACGTCGCACTCCGGCTCGGTGATCTGCTCGAGAAGCAGGAATCGCCGGACGCGGTTCGCGTCTATCGTGCGGCGTTGATCGTCGCGCCGGACGATCGCGAGATCCTGCGTCGCGTCGTCGCGCAGCTCGGCACGCACGACAACCCGCGCGAAGGCGCGTTGCTCATGGAGCGCTTGCTCGCGGTCGAAACGCCCGAGCGCGCCCCCGAGCTCGCCGGCAAGCTCGCGACGATGTGGGAAGCCGCCGGCGATCGCCGCGGCGTCCAGCGCACGCTCGAGCTCGCGCACAAGTCGGCGCCCGACGACAAGGCGATCCACGATCGCCTCGAGAAGTGGTATCGCGATAACGAGCAGTGGGCCGAGCTCGCGAATCTGATGACGCAGGACGCGGAGCGCCTGGGCGATACGCCAGCGGTCGAGCGCCTACGCGAAGCCGCGAAGGTGTACTCGGAGTTCCTCGGTCAGCCGCTCAAGGCCGCCGAGGTGTTGCGCAAGGCACGCCAGCGCGCGCCGAAGAACGTCGAGCTCGTCACCGATCACGCCGCGGCACTCGCCTCGGCCGGTGAGCTCGATGCCGCGCAACGCGCCGTCGGCGAAGCGCTCGCCACCGTCGAGGGTGCGCAGCGCACGTCGCTGTTGCTCCTCCGCGCGTCGTTCCGCCAGCAGCTCGGCGACGATTCGTCGGCCGTGCAGGATCTCACCGAGGCGTACGAGCTCGACAAGGAGCGCGTCGCCGAGCCGATCGTCATGGGCCTCGAGCGGCTGCGTGGCCGCGCCGAGCGCGACGGCGACCTGCCGACCGAGCGCATGGCGACGCTCAAGCTCGCTCAGCTGCTCACGCAGCACGGCGACTTCGAGCGCGGCCGCGGCTTCCTCGTCGGGTGGATCGAACGCGACCCGCGTGACGCCGAACCGCTGTACATGCTGTGCGATCTCGACGAGTCGATCGAGCACTGGGACGGCGTGGCCGCCGCTGCAACGCGTCTCGCGTACGTGACCGAGGGCGAAGCGCAGGTCACGGCCGCGATGCGTGCGAGCGATGCATGCGCGAAGGCCGGTCGCCCGGGCGAAGCGGTGCCGGTGCTCGAGCTGGTGTTCCAGCAGCAGCCCGGCGTCGATGCGCTGCGCGATAAACTGCGCGATGTCTACGAAGCAGCCGGTGAATACCGGCAGCTCGCAGGCATTCTGACCGCCGACGCCGATCACGGCAGCGATCCGGCCACCCGCTACGCGAACTACAAGCGTGCCGCCGAGTTGCTCTTGTATCAGCTCGAGGACGCAGTCGCGGCGCAGGTCCCGGCGCAGAAGGCGCTCGAGCTGCAGCCCGATGATCACGGTGCGTTGATGCTCAACATCGACGTGTTGATCACGAGCGGCCAGCTCGAAGATGCCGGCCGCACGCTCGAAGCGGCGATCGCCGCCCAGAAGAAGCGCACGCCGGAGCTCGCGCAGCAGCAGCAGCGCATGGGCCGCGTGTGCGCGATGATGGGCGACAAGGAAGGCCAGCTGAACTGGCTGAAGAAGGCGTTCGACGTCGACCGCAAGAACGCCGAGGTTGCGGCCGAGCTGGCTCAGCTCGCGACCGAGCTCGGCGACTACGAGCTCGCGCTCAAGCCGCTGCGCGCGATCACGCTGATGGACAACCCGTCGCCGGTGACCCGGCCGATGGCGCTGCTCTGGGAAGCGAAGATCGAGCACGCGCGCGGCAACCGCGCGAAGGCCGAGCTGTGGGCGAAGAAGGCGCTGCGCGAAGATCCGCAGTTCGCAGACGCACAGCAGTTCCTCGACGAGCTCGGCGGTTAGTCAGGCCGCTCGGGCAAAGAGAAACCGCCAGGCTGATGCGCGCAGCCTGGCGGTTTTGTTTTCGGCAACGTCTTTGGGGTTATCGACGAAGGCCGATCACATTGAAGCTGGCACGACCACGCTCGGTCATGCCGTACACGTAGATGCCGGTGATCGCGCGCTGGCCGACATCGATCGTGATCGACGGCGAGCGCAACGACATCATCTTGTTCACGTCGTAGCGAATCGAGTGGCCGTCCGCGAGCATGACGACGACGTCATTGATGTACGCGCGGCCGTCGACGCGGTCGAGTCGCAGCGTCTTGAACGTGCCCATGCGCGAATCGATGTCGATCAAGAGCGGGCGTTGATCGCGATTGCGCTGGCGCATCAGCGAGACATTCGACGCGAGCGTCACCGGACGCATGCGGTACCCGAATGCGCGGGCGTAGCCGCGATCGAGATCAAGGCGACGATCGCGGTCACGTTCGTCGAAGCGGTGGTCGCGGTCCTCGAACGCGTAGTCGTTGCGATGATCGACAATCGCTGGCTGCGCAAGCGCAACCGACGACGTGCCGATGATGAGCAAAGTGATGAGTGCCTTCATGCTTGGTCTCCTTACTTCTTGTCTTGCGGGTCGCGTTGCGCGGTAACGAACACGCCCGGCGTGGTGACGACCGGTTTGTTGTCGCCGTCCTTCGTCGCGTACATCTTGGCGGCGTGAATCGTCCAATTGCGCTCGTTCTTGTCCTTGTCGGCGGGTGGATCCGCAAAGGCGAGCGCCGAGGAGCAAACGATCAACACGGCAATGATCTTCGAAAGCGACATGCCGTAGAGACGCGGTGCTTCACGTAGCGATTCAAGAGTGCTGTGTGAACGAATGTGAACGTGAACGCGGTAACTTCCCGAGCATGTCTGAGGCAGTTCGCTATCACGCCGATGGAATGGTTGGCGTCATCACGCTCGATCGTCCCGACAATCGCAACAGCATGACGCCGGAGCTGCTCGATGCATTCGCTGCGGCGAGCGCGCGTGCACGCGCCGACACGTCGATCCGCTGCCTGGTCGTCACCGGCACCGGTCCGTGTTTCTCGTCCGGCGCCGACTTCAAGTCGACGCTGCAACGCGGCTCCAGCGAAGCGCTCGCGCCACACGAACGCTCGTACGCGATGTACGTGCCGTTCTTGTCGCTGCTCGATATCGACGTCCCGATCGTCGGTGCGCTCAATGGCCACACGGTCGGCGGCGGCTTCGGCCTCGCGCTCGTCTGCGATATTCGCGTCGGCGCAACCGAGGCGAAGTACGGCGCGAATTTCGTCACGCTCGGCCTCGCGCCCGGCATGTCGATCAGCTACCTGCTGCCGCGCCTCATCGGCATGGCGAAGGCCAACGAGCTCCTGCTGACCGGCAGACTCGTCATGGGCCCCGAAGCCGAGGCGCTCGGCATCCTCAACAAGGCCGTGCCTGCGGCCCAGGTGATGCCCGAAGCGATGACGATCGCGAGGACGATCGCCGGCAACGCGCCACTCGCTGTACGCGCGACGAAGGCAGCGATTCGCCGCGGCCTTGCACTCACCGTACGCGAAGCCGCGCGTGAAGAAGCGGTCGCGCAGGCCGAGACGCTCGCGACCGCCGACTGCGCGGAGGGCATCGCTGCCCTGCTCGCGAAGCGCCCGCCGGTCTTCACCGGCCGTTAGAGCTTGCTGCCCGGCAACACGAGCATCTTCACGTTGAGCACGTTGCCGTTGACCGGCACGCGCTTCACCTCGCTCGGTTGTTCGTTCGCAACGTAGGTGACAAGCAGCTCGTTGCCGACGAGGTCGGCTGCAAATCCGTTCGTGTCACCGCACACGATCTCGGTCCGGCGCTGGCTCGCTGCGCGCAATGCGCACGTCGACGGCGTCCCTGCTTCGTGCTCGGTTGCGGCGTCGAGCGAGCCGACTGCGAGCGAAGTCCCGTCGACGACGAGCGCCACGTTGACCTCGTTGCCGGCGCCCTGCTCGACCTTCCACTCGACACGGATCGGCACCACCGGCTCGGGCTCGTACGACGGTGCCGTGTGATCAGCGCCGCGCCCACCGCATGCAGTCGCGACGAGCGCGATCGTCAGCCACCGCATGTTGCGAGCTCCTGCTCCGTCGCGCCTTTTGCCTCGAATGCGAGCGGTCCCCACGGCGTATCGATCGTAACCGTGAACATGCCGAGGCGAGTCCCTTTGTCGACGATCAGCTGTTGATCGCCGACGACGAATCCGATCTCCTCGTCGCCCGCGTACAGGCACGTGCCGTCGGCAACCGTCGCGTTCGGCACGAGCGGCACCGTTTGCTCCGGGGCTTTCCGCCGATGCGTACGCCCTGGCGGATCGCGCTTCGACACGTAGCCGTGCACGAACAGATCGGAGTCTTCGTAGCTCACCTCGGACCACGCTTCGTCGACCGCTTTGATCTCGTCGACGAAGTAGCCCTGATTCGTGATCGCGAGCTGCTCACCTGCCCATTTCGGTTCGACGCGAATCACCGCACCCGACATCAGCATGAGTGGCCTGCGTCCGTTAGGTACGCGGCCACGATTCGTGCGGCCTGCAGGCCAGCGATCGGTCAGGGCATCGTCCGGAATCCAGCCTTCGACCTCGAGTGCACCGACGTACCGAACCTGCGTGTTGCCGTTCTTCTTCGCGAGCCGTTGTACCTGTGCGCCCGCGTGCAGCACGACCTGCATCGGATCGACGCCGACCGTGTAGACACCGGGCACCGTCAGCCGCGTGTCGTGGCCGACGATCGCGAGCAATCGACTGCGCGACATCCACAGCGCGAACCGCGCTTGATCGAGCCGCACGCCGACGCGGATGTCATTGCCTTGCTCCTCGAGCACGGTGACTTCGAGCCGCGGCGCACCCTCGAGCGCCTGGACACTGGCGCCACCGAGGAGGAGCTGGGCTGGACCAGGCGCGATCCACGACGACTCGGCGACCGGCTGCGCGAGCACATCGATCACGTCGACCGGAGCGCGCGTTTCGACCGCGGGCTTCGTCTTCGGCAATGCGGTTTTCGTCGGTGACGAAATCGTCGCAGCGCCGCCGCCACACGCACAGAGCGCGATGAGGAATGCCCTCATGTGCCGGATGAAATTGCCACGATTCCGTCGCGCCGCCGCCACCGTTATCCACTGGACGCGTAATGGGCTACGCACCAAGCCAGGCTTTGCCTACTGTCATCACGTGATATTCGTCGCTTACGACGCGGCGCGTCTCGCACAGCTGTTGCAACCAGGGGGGCGCGATGGAAATCGGCGTCATCACCAACCCAAATAGCCGTAAGAACCGCAACCGTCCCCAGCGGGTGGAGCGGCTTCAGCGGATCGTGGGTCGGATGGGCGAAGTGCACCAGACCGAGTCGATCGACTCGATCAAGCCGGTGCTCAGAGACTTTCTGCGTAAGCGCGCCCGCTACTGGGTCGCGGACGGCGGCGACGGTGCTCTGCACTGGATGCTCCGCATGGGCATGGAAGTCCTCCAGGAGGACGAGTTCGCCGAGAGCTCCGTGACGCTTCCCCTCACGCTCCCGACCAAGGGCGGCACCATCGATTTCGTCGCGAACAACGTCGGTATCCAGGGCGACGCGGAGGGCATCCTCGCGACGCTCCGCCGCCATCTCGAGCACGGCGCCACGATCGAAGAGACGGAAGTCGACTCGATGGTGATCGACGGCATCCAGCTGGTGGACGGCCAGGAGGTTTCGTTCCGCACGTACGGCTTCGCGTCGGCGGCGGGCGGTGTCGGCCAGCGCTTCTACTCGAAGTACTACCAGGCAGCGGATCCGAACCCGCGCACGATCGTGAAGGTCGTCGCGAACACGGTGACGTCCGCGCCGATCGCGATGTCGCCGCTGCGTAAGCTGCCGCTCGGTCACCTGAGCACCTACGCGAAGGAAGTGTTCGCGCCGACCGGCTGCAAGATCACGCTCGACGGCATGGTGCTGCCGGGCACGCAGTTCACCGGCGTGCACATCGCGTCGATGTCGATCAACCTCGGCAACGTGCTCCGCTTCTTCGGCAAGGCCGACCAGCCGGGCGTGATGAACGCGCTCGTCGGTACGCCGACCGCGTGGGGCATCATTCGCAACCTGCCGCGCATGATGCGTGGCCAGGAGATGGTCGGCCGCGACGTGCTCGACCGTCCATGCCGCGAGATGAAGCTCGTCGCCCACGGCGAAGAGCTCCTCGAGCCGATCATCGACGGCGAGTACTACCGCAACGTCAAGCAGATCACGTTCCGCGTCGGCCCGCGCGTCCGCATCCCGAAGGTCGTCGCGCCGAAGGCCGCGTAGGTAACCGTAGCTAGCGCGCAGCTACGGCTTCTCGCACTTCATCGTCGCCGGACCGGCACCCTCGGTGGTGCACTTCGTCGGCGCTCTGCAATGCGCTGCCTGGCAGGCAGCGTTCTGGGTCTTGTAGCACTTGCGACCGACGAGGAAGAAGCAGTCCTTACGGTCTCCCTGGTAGCGCCAGCCCGTCCATTTCTTGCCCGTGCCCGAATCGTCGTTGTCGGGATGCGCTTTCTGCTCGGCGAGCATCTTCTCGCGCGCAGTCTGCGGCTCGCCTTTCTTGACGCGCATGGTCTCGCCGCCACAGGAGAACGCGAAGGCGATCAGGAGCAGGACGACGCGCAGCGACATTTGCCGAGATCATGCCATAGTCCAGACGTGCCCGACGACGATCGCGCAGTGATGGAGCGGCTCGCTGCGCTCGAGGCGGAGGTCAAGGCCGACGCCGATGCGCAACGGGCGCGCAAAGAAGCCGCGATCGCGAAGGTCCGCGAAGAACGCGCCAAACACCAGGCCGAGCGCGACGAGCTACGCTCGCGCCAGGCTGCGCTCGTGACGCGTAAACCGCGCGAGGAGAGCCGGCCGCGGCGCGATGAGGAATTCGATCACGCCGATGGTCTCGGCGGCGCACTCGAGCTGGCTGGCAAGGCGAACCGCGTCCGCGGCGAGCTTGCGAAAAAGCCTGGCAAGGGCGACAAGTCGTGGATCAAGTCGGGCATCGCGTCGACCGCGCTCGGCCCGATCGGCTGGCTCTACGCTGGCTCGCTGCGCGAAGCAGTGCCGGCCGCGACCGCGTGGGTCGCCATTCTGTTCCTGCTCAAGTTCCTGCCATCGCTGCTGCTGATGCCGGCGATGCTCGTCGCGCTGCCGCTGTCGGGCCTCGCAGGCGTGCTGTACGCCCTGTCGTACAATCGCCATGGCGGACGCCAGCGCCTATTTGGTGACAAGGAAAAGAAACAGCTTCCCAGCGGCGACCGTTAGCTGCGCGCTAGGGCACACTACCCAACGGAAGACTGTCGTGAGGGATGACCCTCGACGAAGAGTGTCGCTAGATCACCCTTCCTGGGGCCGTTAAGATCAACTCATGGGGCGACTGCTTGCGCTGCTAGCGCTGCTGATTTCGACGACTGCGAACGCGGTCGCAGACACCAGTCCGCCACCGCGCGTCGCGATCGTTCCCGGCATCGCGGTCAACCTCGATCCCGCGCGCGTCGATGCGCTGAGCCAGGATCTCGCCCAGGCGCTGATGAGCGAGCTCGTCGTCGACGCGGTCGGTGGCCTCGAAGTGCGCCGGCTGTTGCCCGCCGATGGTCTGCCGCCGGACTGCGTGACGACGCCCGCGTGCACCGCCGATGTCGCGAAGCGGACGAACGCGTCGCAGTTGCTGTTCGTCGTCATGGTCGATAGCGGCTCGGGTGGCTCGATCCAGATCGACACCACGTGGGTCGATGCGGCGTCGGCGAAGACCGCGTCGCGGCCTGCGATCGATCTCACGTCGACTGCCGACGCCAAGGCGAAGTTCACCACCGCCGCCCACGACTTGCTTCCCGACGCTGCGCTGCGCCCGAAACCGACCAATGGCGGCGGTGGCATCGGGGTCAATACCAAGATGACCGAAGGGGTGCCGCGCCACTTCACGACGCCGGCCAAGATCACGGCGGCCGTCGGTGTCGTCGGGCTCGGCGCCGGCATCGCGTTCGGCCTCACGACGCGCTCGCGTTACAACGCGTGCGAGGACCAGCTCGGCACCTGCACGCAGGACAAACGCAATTCGATTCGCTACCTCGGGGTGGCGGCAGATGCCGGCTTCGTCGTGGCGATCGGCGGCGCGATCGCGACCGTGGTGCTCTACATGCAATCGGCGCAGGAGCCGCACCTGATCGTGTCACCGACAACCGATGGCGCGACGGTGTCGGCCGTCGGGAGATTTTGATGGGCATCGAGTCGAGCGCGGAAAAAGCGATCGAACGCCTCACCGGCGAGGTGCTCGCGAACCGTTACCAGATCGAATCGAAGATCGGCGAAGGCGCGATGGGCGCCGTGTACCGCGCGAAGCACGTCAAAGTCGGTCGCGCGTTCGCGGTCAAGGTGCTGCACCCGCGCCTGCTCGAGGATCTCAAGACGACGCAGCGCTTCGAGCGCGAAGCCGAGCTTGCGGGTCGGCTCCGGCATCCGAACGTGATCGGTGTCGTCGACGTCGGCGAAACGCCCGACGGCATGCGCTACATGGTGATGGACTTCGCCGCGGGTCCGGACCTCGCGACACTGCTCAACGAGGCACCGTTCCCCCCGCAGCGCATCATCCACCTCGTCCGCCAACTCCTCGAAGGCCTCTATCACGCGCACGAATCGGGCCTGATCCATCGCGACTTCAAGCCCGAGAACGTGATCGTCGAGAAAGACACGCACGGCAGTGAAGTGCCGCGCATCGTCGATTTCGGCATCGCGATTCTGCGCGAGGGCGGCGACTCGACCGACGGGCCCGGCCGCCTGACGACGAACGGCCTCGTGCTCGGCACGCCGCACTACATGGCGCCCGAGCAAGCCGTCGCCGATCCGATCGATCACCGCATCGACCTGTTCGCGCTCGGCATCATGATCTACGAGATGCTGTCGGGGAAGCTGCCGTTCGACGGCAGCGGCGTCGAGGTCGCGCGTGCAAACCTATTGATGGATCCGCCGCCGATCGCGGAGCGCGTGCCGTACCTCGAGGTTGATCCGCTGCTCGAGGCGTACGCAAACCGGTTGATGGCGAAGAAGCGCGATCGCCGCCCGGCAACGGCGAAGGCCGCACGCGAGCTGCTCGATCTCATCGAACGCGATCGTCCAAAGGCCGCCGCCGCACTCGGCGTTCCGCTCGAAACTGCCGCGCGCGGACCGCAGACCACGCAGCCACAGGCGCCGGTTCGCCAGCACAGCGGCAACGACACGTTCCCGCCGCCGCTCGCCTCGGCACCGACGGAGAAGCAAGCGCCGTCGATGCGCGTGCCGATGGCCGTCGCTGCTAGCGCGCACGAGCCGCATATCACGACGGCGCAAACGAACGCGAAGCCAAGCCGTGCGCCGATCATCATTGCCGCGATCGCCGGCCTCGGCGTGCTCGGTGGTGCGGCGTTCGTGATGCTGAGCGGCACCAAGAAACACGACGACAAGGTCGCGGTCGCCGCCGAGCCTGCGAAAGCCGAGCCGGCGCCACCCGTCGAGGTGACGCCAGCGCCCGTCGAGACGAAGCCAGCGCCCGTCGAGACGAAGCCAGCGCCGGTCGAGACGAAGCCGGACGAGATGAAGCCGGCCGAGTTCGTCGCGGCCGAGCCCGGCAGCGCCGCCGAGCCCGAGCCGAAGACGCAGACCGCGAAGGTCACGCCGAAGACGACAAAGACGACGAAGACGACAAAGCCGCAGACAACGAAGACCGAGACGAAGGCACAGCCGACGCTGCCGCCGCCGAACAACGTCACGACGAAGGTCGAGCATCCGGTCGAGACGAAGGCAGAGCATCCTGTCCAGACGAAGGCAGAGCCGAAGCAAGCCACGTCGTCGATGGTCGCGAGCCAGTATCAAGCGGTCGGCAGCCAGCTCAAGGCGCTGCAGGACGCGAAGGGCGTCGACGCGGTGAGCGACCTGTGGTCGCGATATCGCCTGATCCGGCTCGTCGATGCGATGTCGACGCAGCCGAAGCGTGACGAGGCCGCGGCGCTGCTCGGTAAGCTCGCGAGCGAGATCGCGGCGCGCAAGAAATAGGGTCTGACGCCGTTTCGCCGCGCCTGATCCGGCTCGTTGATGCGATGTCGACGCAGCCAAAGCGTGACGAGGCCGCGGCGCTGCTCGGCAAGCTCGCGAGCGAGATCGCGGCGCGCAAGAAATAGGGTCTGCCCGGTCTGCCCCCGTTTCGCCTCGCGGAACGGAAATACGGGGTCTGACCGGTCTGACCCCTTTTCTTGCTACGGCAGGTACGCGAGCTCGATGCACTTGTCGGCGAGCGTGTCCGCGTGCCCCCGCATGCCGGGCTCGAGCGTCACGCACAGCTTGTTGTACCCGGGCAGCAGCACGCCCTGGAACGACAGCATGCCGTTGTTGAACATCATGCCCATCGGCTCGCCGAGGTGAACCATGCCGTCGTCGGGAATCACGTAGGCGTTGACGACGTCGGCGTTCGCGCCGGTCATGCTCAACATGACCTTGTTCGTCGTGACGACCGTCGGCACGTTCACGAAGGCGGGTCCGCGATGCAGGCTCGGGTTCGACGACGGCAGCGAACCGCTCGCTACGTCGACGCGCACGCGACCGGGCGCGCCCGCGCCACCGGCGCCAGCGCCTGTACCACCGCTCGCGCCACCACCGCCAGGCGTCGCGGCGATCGCACCCGAGACGATCGTACCGGTGTCGCTGCGCAGCACGACGGTACCGCCGGACCCACCGCCGCCGCCGCCGGACGCGCCCAGGCTTAGCACCGACGAACCAGCGCCGCCGGCGCCGCCTTTCGCGTCGATCGTACCGACCTCGATGTTGCCGCCCGCGGTGAGCTCGATGGTGCCACCGCCGCCGCCACCGCCGCCGGAGTTCGACAGCGCACCCTTGCCGCCGCCGCCGCCGCCGGCACCTTGTGCGGCGAAGCTGATGATCTGGTTATCGCCGTGCGCACCGCCGCCCGCACCACCCGTGCCGGCGTCGCCGGTGACGCCGGGATTTCCCGCCACCGCAAAGCCGCCACCACCGCCGCCAGAGTCGCCGCCTGCGCCAACGCCACCGCCGTCGCTTTGCAAGCACGGCGCATTCGACGCCGGTGCACCGCCCGCGCACGCGCCGGGTCCAGCGCCGCCGGCACCGTTCGTGGAGCCATTGCCGCCGTTCGCGGTGATGTTGCCCATCTTGATCCGCGATACCGAGCGAACACTCGCGCGCGCGGTCCCCGTGAACGTTACGTTGCCGGTGTTCACGTCGGAGTAGAGCTCGGCGAGCGAGCCTGTCGCGATCGACGTGCCCGCCGGAAACTGCGGCAGGTTCTGTAGGCTCAGCTTGTTGGTGAGCGCCACGCCGCCGCCCGGCCCGCCGTTCTGCATCACCGTGATCGTCAGCGGCGTCATGCCTGCGTTCGCGTTCGTGTCGATCGCGACCGAAACTTCCACGGCGATGTAGTCGCCATTCATCGCCACCGTCGTCGCCCCCACGGTGATGCCAGTGCTCGGCGTGATCGCGACCGAGAGATTGTCGCTGACGATGTGGTGACCTTTGATCACGAGCACCGCCGGGCGACTGCCGAACTGGCCCTGGCCTTCGAGGAGAACTTTCGGCGTCACGTCGAGTAGCGTGAGCATGCCGGGGTTCGCGTCGGCGAGCGGCGGCGCATCGATGTCCGCATCCGCAGTCATCTCGGCGTCGATCATCGGCGCGTCGGAGGCATCGGGATTCGCCTTGCCGAGGTTGCTCGGGTTGTAGAGAAGCGAGCAACCACTGCCGACCACCATCGGCATCAGCATTGCCACGTACTGCCTCATAAACCGATTATATCCGTGGATTCTCGTCGCCCGGGGGCTCACGCCAGACTCACGCTCGACAACCAGCTCACCGACGACTACCCCGAATTCACCGTCGTCTAACCCTCCAGTTCTAGTTTCTCGACGGTGATCGACCGAAGATGAATCTAATGGGTGGACATCGAATCGTCGTGACGTGCCTCTTCGCGGCAGGCTGTTTGCCGCGCCCCGAGCCAGCGCAACCGCAACAACCGCAGCCGCAGTATGCGCAGCCGCAATACGCGCAACCGCAATACGCGCAGCCGC
>DASUFX010000168.1:0-2551 GCA_036274355.1 Kofleriaceae bacterium
ACATGACTACACCTCCCTTCTGGCGCAAGTAATTGATGCATCGCGCGTACCGACTAATTCGAGAAACCGCCGAGCTGAAGGCCTTGCGATGCGCGCACCGCTGATTGCGAGAACACCTGGAACGCGCGCCGGATCTCCGACGATGAATTGCCCGGCGTCAGGATCCACTTGTCAGGGATTCCCATCGCGCGGAACACTTTCTTGAAGTCAGTCGTACCGTCACTGATCCCCATCGCAGCGACGATGTGATTCTCCTGGCCGAGCATGTCGGCAACGATCGCCGCGACATCCTGCGGCTTGAAGCGCGTCGAGCCATAGTCGCCACCGTCCGTGATGATCAGCGTCACCGTGCGCACCGCGATGCCGGCCTGGGCGAGCTCCTGGGCCTTCGCGATCACGGTGCCGAGCAGGACGACCGCCTGGTCGAACAGCGGCGTGCCGAGGCACGGGTCGTAGTTCGCCGCGGTCATTCGCTGCGCGTGCGCGAGCTGCGTGTACGGGAACAGCACGCTGCCGTTGAGGTAGCGCGTGTGCGCGAGCACCTCGCCCGACTGTTTCGACTTCCCGAGCGCGTCGAGCACGAAGTTGTGGCCGTCGCGAACGGCATCTGTGTTGTTCGCCGCGGCGATCGACTGCGAGTCGTCCGGCATCATCGTCAGCAGTACGACCTCGCTCGCGGCGACGTCGTCGATCGTCACGCCGAGGCCAGCCTGGATCTGCGCGCCCACGTCGACGAGCTCGAGTGCAGCGAGTGCCTTTGCGGATAGCGCGCCGGCGTCGTGCGCTTCAGCAAGCAGCTTCTTGACCTTGTCATCATCATCGTTGTCGCTCATGCGTGGTCACTCCTTACAGCCGGATGCCCGGCCAGCTGGTGATTGGATCTGTCGACTTCACGAGGTGCATGCCCGCGTCCGCGAACTTCTGCAGCGCGGCATCGGCTTGCGCGGTGAAGTCCGCCGCGAAGCCACCTTTGCCATCGGGAACCGTGACGGCCGACATGCAGTCGGTCATGAGATAGACCTTGCTCGCGAGCGCCGGATCTTGCGCGGCGATCTCGGTGAGCAAGTCATCGATCGTGCTCTTCACGCAGTGGCTCGCAGCCTGGCCCGCGATCACGACCGCATCGGCGGCGAGCAGCGTCTGGATGAACTGCGTGTTGCGTTGCGCGAGCGCGGCTCCGTCGAAGCGCGATAGCACCTCGGGACGCAGCACCGAATAGTTCTCGGTCAGCGGGTTGCCGCCTTTCACCTCGACGTGCGACTGCGACGTGCGTGCGAATGCGTGGAATAGCCGCGCCTCGTGGATCACGCCGGCGAGCGCGTGACCGTCGGAGCCGAGCAAGCAGTGCGGCGGCCACAAGTACAGCTGATACTTGCCGGCGCGCTCGAGCTCCTTGCAGTAGTAGAGCACCTGCTTGCACAGCCACGTGTAGTTGCCGCCACACAGCCACTTCGCCATCGCGGGATTCGGGCGGACCTCGCCGGCCGCGATCTCGTCGGAGGTGATCGTGCGGAATGGCGTGAGCGGCTGGTCGGCTTTGTCGAGCCAGAAGCTCGGAAAGAAGATCTGATATGCGAGGTGCGTATCGAGCGTCGTCGTGACGTCGGTCAGCGCGCCGAGGTTGCGGTAGACAAACTCGGCGATGCGCCGCGAGTCATCGATCGCACCGCGACCGGATCGGCCCGCGACATAAAGCGTGCCGTCGGGAAAGCAGAAGTCTTTCTGCACGTCGATGAGCAGCAGGTGTGAGCGCGTCTCGTCGGCGGCGGACGGTTTGATCTTGTGCTGCGCGCGCCACGCATTCGCGGCGGTCGCGAGCTGAGCAGCGTCGGGGCGGTAGGCCCACTCGGCTGCGTGCTTGGCGTCGAAGAAGCTGGGAATCGGCAACATGTGGACTCCTAGGTGAGCTGCATGCGAACGGCGTCGCGTCGACGAATGACGTCGAGGCCGCCGCCGGAACTGGAGAGCGCGAGCACGTCGCCCGCAGATACGAGCGGCGCGGTCTCGGCGAACACGCGCGTCGCGACGACGGTGCGCTGCACGACTTCGATGCGTGCGACGCCCTCGTCGGTGGGCACGAACAGGTGCGGTCCCGCCGCGCACGCCCCGCCGACACCGGCAAGCCAGGTCGCGTCGGGCAGCGTCTCGGCGGCGAGCACGCTCGCGTCGGCACCGATCACGATGCACGTGGTGACGACCCGGCCGGACTCGGCGCAGGTAAGGAACAGCCACGCGCGGTCGTCACCGACGGTCGCGTGCGCCGCGACGAGCTGGCCGCGGATCTTCGGCAGCGTGACGCGATCGTCAAGCACGCCGCGATCGGGTCGAAACACGAAGCCGACCGCGTAGCCGCCGGCGCGGTAGAAGCCGATGCCGAGCTTCGCGCCAACCCACGCCTGCGTCTGGCCGGCGAGCACCGAGCCGATGCGCTCGGGCCCGAGCCGTGTGCTGCGCATGAGCGCGCCGCCGTCGAGCCACACGGCACCGCTGCGGCCGACGCGATGCGATGCGATCGCGACGTCGGCAATCGGAATCGTCTGGTAGCGCAGCC
>DASUFX010000169.1:0-5173 GCA_036274355.1 Kofleriaceae bacterium
CGGCCGACTGCAACCAGCTCGACAAGGAGCAGCAGGTGCCGCTCACCGCGAACCTGCTGCCGACGGGCACGCCGATCGGCGGTCTGCAGCGGCCGCTCAAGGAGCTCGCCGACGATCCAGTCGCCGCGCTGTGCGGTCACAAGGATTGGGACGACATCGACAACTTCGTGAAATCGATCCAACCAGTGAAGGCGCGCAAGGCGAGCGACGAGCAATCGGTGCAGCGCGGTCGCCAGCTATTTGTCGACGGCGGTTGCGCGAAGTGCCACGGCGGCGCGGGCTGGACAGTGTCGCGTCGCTTCTTCGCGCCGTCGAGCGCGACAAACACTTCGCTCGCGCAGAGCGCGTTCACGATCCCGACGTTCTTCCCGGCAACCTGGATGTACAACGCCGATGCGAGCGGCACGAAGCGCACGCTGGTGTCGGCGCAGCCGGCGATCGCCGCGGCAGATCCGACCGGTCCCGAGGAGCCGGCACCGATCACGATCGCGCAGACCGCATGCACGCTACGTAACGTCGGCACGTTCGGCGTGCCCGGCGACACGACGAAGACGGACGCGCTCGAGAAGCGTCCGTTCCAGGGCTCGCTCGTGCGCGCGGAAGGTCGTGGTGGCTACAACGTGCCGTCGCTCTACGGCCTCGCGCTCGGTGCGCCGTACCTGCATCACGGCCAGTCGCCGTCGCTGACGGATCTGTTCACGAACCCGGCGTGGCAGTTCCACACGAACGCCGGCAACGCGAACTTCAGTCTGACGCTCGCGGGCGCAGGCAAGGTCGACGATCTCGCGGCGTTCCTGCTCTCGATCGATGCGACGACGCCCGAGATCGCGGTGCCGACCGACGCGGCGAGTGGCCTGTCGTTCGACGCGTGTCCGCTCCAGTTCCCGTAGCAGGCGAAAGAGGTCACCTGCCGCGGGGCGCCCGCGCATCACTTCTGGTGCGCGGGCGTTTTTTCTTGCCCGAAAACAACAACACCCCCAGTGCGGGGGCGCTGCCGTCAGGAACCACGAACGCTAGTAGAAGTTGATGCCGACGCCGACGGTGCCCGACGTGACGCTGTCGTTGAAGCTGTCGTACGAGCCCTGGATCAGGCGACCCTGCAGGTCGACCGAGAAGTTACGCGCGCTCATCAGCTCGTAGCCGATGCCGCCCATGATCGCGCCGCCATCGGCGAGGTCGTACGCGAAGTACGAGTCATCGGCCTGCAGGTGCGCGAAGCCGATGCCGCCCTTGATCCACAGCTGCGGCGTGAGCCAGTACTGGCCGGCGATCATCAGCACGTTCTGCGACAGGATCGTGTCGCCGTCATAGAAGTCCGAGTGAACGGTCTGCGCGTTGACCTGGAACTCGCCGAGCAGCGCGAACCGGTTGCTCAGCATGCCGCCGATGTGACCCGACAGCATGACCGCGAGCGGGTTGTAGTCGCAGTTGTTGCAGCTGGTGACGTTGCTGCCGTCGTCGTGCATGCCGCCGAGACCGAGGCTACCGCCCCAGGTCAGTCGGCCGGCGCGCTGGTGGAAGCCGCCCGGGTTGGGCGCCGGGTTGTTGTAGTAGCCCGGTCCGCTGCCACCGTAGTAGCCCTGCGCGGCCGCGAGGCCCGGGGCGAGCAGGAAGGCGAGCATGACGAGTGTCTTGTTAGGCTTCATGGCTCCCCTATCATCGCAAGTCTGGGGCCAGCACGCCAACGCCCAAACCCTCAGTGGTCCACGTAGTTACAAGGTTGGACCGGAGAACAATCGTTCACAGCTGGCGCGATTCAACAACGCGTGTGTGAGATCACACGACAACTTCAAGCAGCTTGTCGATCGCCTGGCGTGCACGTCGCACCTCACCCTGCATCGTCACGCACGGCACGTTGCGCGCGCTGAATAGGTTTTCCATCAGCGATGCACTCGCTTCATTTTGCAGCCAGCCGGCATCGATCAACACCGCGTCTGCCTGACGGCCATCCGAGTTCGCGAGCTGCACGAGCGCGCCCGGATCGGTGCCGCCGGTGACCGCGTAGCCGAGGCTCGCAAGTCCAGCCTGCAGCTCGGCGAGCCGCGCCGGATCCGCACCGATCAGCACGCGCTTGTCCGCGCGCCGCTCGATGCGCGCGAGGAAGCCGAGCCAGCGCATGCGATCCGCTTCCGACATGCTGACGAGCAAGAGGCCGAAGCCGGGCAAGAGGCCGCACTCCTTCGCCTCGGCCTCTTTGATCTGCCGCACGACCTTCGCGCGTCCTGCGATCGGTGCAGTGCCATCATCGAGCATCACCGAGAACGTGAGCGTCGCCCCAACTTCGAGCGCAGCAGCCGGCTGCACGAACATGCCGTGCGTCGAGACATCGAGCGCCGTCGCTTTCACCGCACCGCGAATCGTGCCGAGCGCGACTTGCCACTCGACCGGAAACCGACGCGTCGCACGCGGTGGCGGCGGCTTGATCGTGATCTTCGCGTCGCGCGCAGCGGTGAGCAGATTGGTCAGCTGGCGGCGCGAACCGTCATCGAGATCGAACGCGATAGAGAACGTCGCCGCGCCGGTCGCCGTTGCCTCGCGCATCGTCGACACCTTGAGCACGGTGCCGCGCACGAGCGCACGATACGAACCGAACGCGAACGCGACATCGACGCGATCGTTCGCACGCGGCAACGCGCCCGCCAGCAGCGCCGCGCCCTTCAAGCTGAGCGCACCGATGCGCACCGGCACCCAGCGCCCGCTGCGCAGATAACGCGCGTAGATCACGTTCGGCAGCGCCGGGCCGCCGGTCGGCAGATACGGATCCGTGCGCTGAGCATCGGTGCGCGCGCGCGGCGGCGGCGTCACGTGACGGCCCATCGTCGGCGGCATCTTCTGCGGAGGCTGCGTCGGCTGTCTCAGATCGGCGATCGGCCCGGACGGACGCTGCGTCGGCGGCTTCAGATCCGCGATCGGCCCCGACGGACGCTGCGTCGGCTGTTTCAGATCGGCGATCGGCCCCGACGGACGGTGCGTCGGCGGCTTCAGATCCGCGATCGGCCCCGACGGTCGGTGCGGCGGCGACTTCAGCTCGGCGAGATTCGGCGACTTCGCGCGCACGGTGATCTTCTCGGTGCGACGAATCGGGATCGGCGGCGGCGTTCTCTCGCTCGACTTCGCGCGCATGACCTCTGGCGCGGGGGTCTCGGCCGGCGGCGGCAACGGGAACTCATGGGGCTCGCGATAGCCGGGCGGCTTCAAGTCGCTGAGCTTCATCATCTGCGACGACTCGACGATCAGTCGTTGCGACATCTCGAACGGCATCTCGACGGTGCGATTGCGCTCGGCGCTCTTGAAGTAGTGCGACGCGTCCGCCTTCGTCATCGGTCGCTCATGAGAAGTGTTGTCACGACGCGGTGGCGGCGGCGGCTCCGGGCCATCCCCGAGTGCATCGTCGATACCGGCGAGAGGATCGACGAAGTCGGCGTTTGCATCGAGGCGCTCGAGATCATCGCGCGTGCCCTTCGCGTTGACGAGCATCACTGGATCCTGTGTGTCGCCGCGCGGCTGCACGGTGCGTGCGGGTGGTGGTGGCGGCGGATTCGAGACTTTGTTCATACGTCCGTCTTTGATCCTTCGTACGAGCTCGGTCAGCGCGGATGCGGCGGTGGACTGCGTGGTGACGCGAATCGTGCAGCGCGTGAGTCGATCGGCGAGGAACCGCGCGCGCTCGCCTTCGGACAGCTCTGCCGGCTGCACCATGCCGACCTCGGCAAGGATCGCGACCTCGACGACGAACTTCATGTTCGCCACCGCGCGCTCGTACTGCAGATCGATCAGCGCCTGATCGCTCGTCGGGTCGTAGTACGCGATCACTGCGAGCGTCGGCGGTGCGTCCGGCGTATCGAGCGCAGCGAGTGCTTTGGTCCAGTGTCCGAGGCGTTGCCGAGGCTGCTCGATCAGAAGAAATGCTTCGACGATCTGCGTGTGCTCGCTCGCGTGCATGGGTGTAGCCAGTGCCTGCGTGAGCACCGCAGATGCCACGGACACCTAGTGAAACGCGCCTTACAGCTGAATAGAGATAGAGCGGGATTCCTTACGATCGCTGTGCACCGATCGCACAGGCATTTCGTGGCATCAGAACCACGACTATCGTGGCAATTCTACCACTCAGACTTTGGTTTTCTTGCCCAAGTCCCCGTCCACCCTAAAGTATCGTGGATATGAAAGACGACCGCGAGCCACGGGGTAGTGGCTACCGTCTGCCACTGCTACCGCTCCGCGACATCATCGTGTTCCCGCACATGGTCGTGCCCTTGTTCGTGGGTCGCGACAAGTCGCTGCTCGCGCTCGAAGACGCGATGGCGGGAGACAAACAGCTGCTGCTCGCAGCACAGCGTCGCGCGAAGACCGACGATCCATCCGAAGAGGACATCTTCGCGATCGGCACGGTCGGTCACATCATCCAGCTGCTTCGCTTCCCGAAAGGACCGGTGAAGGTTCTCGTCGAGGGTCGCGCGCGTGCTCGCATTCGCGGCTTCTCGCAGATCGATCCGTTCTTCGTCTGCGATGTCGACGATGTCGAAGAGCCGGACGAGGACACCACCGAAGTCCAAGCGCTGATGCGCTCGGTGCAAGACGTCTTCGAAGACTACGTGAAGCTCAACACGCGCATCCCGCCGGAGATGCTCGTCAGCGTGCGCACGATCGACGAGCCCGGTCGGCTCGCCGACACGATCGTCGCGCACGTGGCGCTCAAGCTCAAAGACAAGCAAGAGCTCCTCGAAACGCCGTCACCATCGAAGCGCCTCGAGCGTCTCGGCGAGCTGATGCAAGGCGAGATCGAGATTCGTCAGGTCGAGAAGAAGCTGCGCACTCGCGTCAAGAAGCAGATGGAGAAGCAGCAAAAAGAGTACTACCTGAACGAGCAGATGCAGGCCATCCAGAAGGAACTGGGTGACCGCGACGAGTTCAAGAACGAGCTCAACGAGCTCGAGCAGAAGATCAAGCAGAAGAAGATGTCCAAGGAGGCCAAGGAGCGCTGCATCAAGGAGCTCAAGAAGCTCAAGATGATGTCGCCGATAAGCGCCGAGGCCACGGTGGTGCGCAACTACATCGACTGGGTGATCGCGCTGCCCTGGGACGACAAGACCGAGGATCGCCACGACATCAACGAAGCCGAAAAGATCCTCGAGGCCGAGCATTACGGTCTCAAGAAAGTCAAAGAGCGCATTCT
>DASUFX010000170.1:0-7857 GCA_036274355.1 Kofleriaceae bacterium
GTTCGTGCTTTGCGTGACGTCTGCATCGCGCGGCGGCAAGGGAGCCTCCCGCTTTCGGCAAAAGCACTTTCGTGTCGTCGCGCGATGCGTCTCCGGACAGCGTTTCTGGTTCAGCTGCCGGTGACTTGACGGCTGAGCCCGAACAGCTGGCGCTCCGTCCACGACGCGAACCTGCTCGGTCCCTGCCCGCGCAGCCGCCGGGTCGCCATCGAGCGCGCCGGGATCGCGACGTAGCGTGTCGGCACCCGCCGATAGATCGGCGCGAACGCCGACAGTGCGAGCTGCACGCCGGTGGTCGAGAGCGTCGTGCGCTGAAGACCGAAGTCGCGCGCGAGGTGCTTCGGCAACATCGTCGCGGTCAGCGCTTCGGCGAAGCGACCGAGCGGCGGTTGCGCGTGCCCTTCGGTGCGCCCCATCAAGAACGTCGCCATCTCCTTCGCGCACGGCGCGACGGCGAGTAGATCAGAGCCGAGCATTCGCTGCATGTACGACTCGTGCGCAGCCCAGCTGTCCGGAAGCCGATCGCGAGCGATACCGAACAGCGCTCCGAAGCGATTCATCTCGACGATGTAGGTGTCCTTGAGCGCGCTCGGGAGCGCACCATCGAGGCGCTCGCGCACGGCAATCGTTGTATCGACGAGCGTCGCGTGAACCCAACGAAGCGCGTCTACGTCGTTCGCGTAGTAAGGAGTTCCCGCCCGCCAGCCACCGATCTGATGCGGAATCTCACCGTGAATCCTCGTATGAATCGAGTGAACGCGGCGCGCCGCGGTGAATGCTTCGTCGAGCTCGCCGAACACCATCGCGAACACGTTCCGGAACGTGCGCTGGAAGCGACCAACGACATCCGCGCGCGTGCGCGAATGGTGATCGACCGCAAACGCTACCATCGGATGTGCGAGCTGGAGCAGCGCCGCGCGTCCGCCACCGAGGAAGACTGCGAGATCGCCACCGAGCTTCCACGCGACGGAGCGCGGACCGAGGATCCCTTCGTGCGGATCTCGAACATCGCGCGCGAGCTCCATCAATGAAGACTCCAGCTCTTCGCGCGTCACGACGGGCATGACGCGATCGTCGATGGTGTAGGACATCGCGGTCAAGCGCGAAGCGTGCGCGCGTGCCACAACGGGCCGAGTCGCTACGTGAGGTGTGCGCGAAGTGCTGGTCCGCGGCGCTCTGAGAACCGGCATACACGCTGCACAGAAGGCGATGCGGTATGCAGACCATGGTGCCCACGGCAAGCAGCGCGGTGGTCCAGCCTAGAGGTGAACCTGCGTCTTTCGAGTCCGCGTCGGATGATGCGCTTCCGCCGGGCGCCAAAGCAGGACCATGGGTTGTCGAGCGTGAGCTCGGTCGTGGCGGTATGGGCGCGGTGTACGGCGTGGTGCACGAAGAGATCGGTAAGCGAGCCGCGCTCAAGGTGATGCACAGCCGACTGGTGAGCGGGAGCAGCATGGAGCGGATCCTGCTCGAGGCGAAGGTCGTCAACGCGGTCGGCCATCCGAACATCGTGGACATCTTCGAGACCGGCACGCTCGATGACGGCCGCCCCTACATCGTGATGGAACGGCTCGAAGGCGTGCCGCTGTCGTTCCGCGCCGACGAAGGCAAGATTCTCCCTGATCAGGTCATCGGCATCTTGCTGCAAGTCTGCGACGCGCTGATCGCCGCGCACGCCGCGAATATCGTCCATCGCGACCTCAAGCTCGACAACGTGTTTCTGATCGACAACGTCGACGACCCGAGCTCGCCGCGCGTGAAGCTCCTCGACTGGGGTATCGCGAAGGTGATCTCGAACGACGTGCGCCACACGATCGAGGGTCAGCTCGTCGGCACACCGCAGTATCTCGCGCCCGAGCAGGCGCGTGGCGCCGCCGTCTCGCCCGCAACCGACGTCTACTCGCTCGGCGTGATGGCGTACGAGCTGTTCCTCGAACAACTGCCGTTCGAAGCCGAGACCAGCGCCGAGATCATGGCGATGCACCTGCGCTGCACGCCACCTCCGCCGAGCGAGCTATGGCCCGACATTCCGGCGACCCTCGAGCATCTGTTGCTCGCGATGCTCGAGAAGAATGCCGACGACCGGCCGAGCATGCTCACGGTCGCGCACACGCTCGAGCGAGTGCGTGCGGATCTCGACGCGCGCCGGCAACCGGTGGCCGAGACCACAGCGGCCCGCACACCCACCGTGCCGCCGCTCCGTCGCAGCTCGCGGCACGACGTCGGTCATCGCAGCTCGAACCAGCTCGCACAAGCGTTCAACGGATTCTCGCCGACCGAGCCGGCCGCGTGGCCGGAGACGCGCCGGCACTGGCATGTCGCGATCGGTGCTCTTGCCGTTGCCGCGAGCGCGGCGATGTTCCTGCTCACGCGTAACACCGAGCGTGCGGCTGCCGCTGCACCGAAGCGCGAGGCAGTTGTCGAGCAGGTGACCGCGACGACGGAACCGGCGCCGCCATCGCCCGTCGCGCCCGACGCGCCCGACATCGCACCGCCGAGCCGCGAGCCGAGTCCCGCGGTCATTCCCGCCGCATTTCCGATCGATCCCTACGCGGATGCCGCGGACACCGAGGCGACCGCGATCAAGCCCGCCGTGCTGCGTAGCAGTGCTGCATCCAAGCGAAGCCACAGCCACACGCGGAAGCAACCGGTCAAGCCGCGCCGGAGCCCGCAGCCTCTCGATCCTGACGGCACGCTCGATCCGTACCTGTGAGCGTCCGTGCGATCACACTCGCCGCGGTCCTCGCAGCGGCGCCGATCGCGCATGCTGACAACGCGCTGCGGCCTGAACGGATCCCGAACAAGGCGCGCGAGCTCGCCGAGAAGGGCCGCGCGTATCACAACAGCGGCGACTACAGCGCCGCCATCGCCGCGTTCAAGGAAGCGTACGTGCTCGCGCCGAGCCCGGGCCTGTTGTTCAACATCGCGCAGGCGTATCGACTCGCCGGTGACTGCGACGAATCGGCGTGGATGTATCGCCGCTTCCTCGACACGAATCCCGTCGGCGAGCATCGCTCGCTCGCCGAAACGCACCTCGCATCCGTCGAAAAGTGCGGCCGCGGCGGCTTGCGCGTGACCGCACCGACACCGAAGCAGGACGCCCTGGCCGTGCCCGAGCCCGCCACGAGTGTCGTGACGGACGCTGATCCCGACCGGCGCAGCCGCACGTACAAGCGCGTCGGTCTCGGCACCGCCATCGGTGGCGGTGCGCTGCTTGCCGGTGCGGCGATCTTCGCGTTCGATTCATACGACGCGTCGAAGACGGTCGCCGAGACGTACCAGCACGGCGGCAAGTGGGACGACATCAAGGACGTCGATGCGCGTGGCAAGCGCAGCGCGACGATCGCGACAGTGATGGGTGTAGGCGGCGGGCTCGCGGTGGTGTCGGGCGCGGTGTTGTTTGCCGTCGGACGGCACTACGAGCAAGCGCAGCGCGTCGCGGTGACGCCAACTGCGCACGGGGCCCAGGTCAGCCTCTCATGGGGATTTTGAGAGCCGGCGTGGCTTCGCTCGTCGCCATCGCCGGAGGTTGTTATTCGCCGGAGCTCCGCGATTGCACCGTCACATGCAGCGCTGCGGCCGATTGCGCAGACGGCCAGGTCTGCGGCGCAGATCATTACTGCGCTGCGCCCGGGATCGCCGGCCAGTGCTCGACGTTGCCAGCGGATGCCGGCCTAACGATTCGCGATGGCGGCACAGATGCGCGAACGATCGTCGATGCGAGAGTCGACGCGCCCGACGCGACCGTGTGGGCCGCGATCGACATCTCGATCGACGGCCAGGGACGAGTCATCGTGCAGAACATCGCATCGTGCGAGAAGGCGCCTCCGCAGAATGGCTCGTGCACGTTCTACGTGCCCGCCGGTCTCGCGGTCACCGTTCATGCACAACCGTACTTCGGGTGGCATTTCGACAAGTGGACGATGGGCGCGTGTGACCACGTCGTGGGCATGACGTGCACGTTCCAAGCGAACGGCACCTCGCCCGTCGGCGCTAAATTTCGGAAAGACGATTGATGAAGACGATCGCCGCGCTCTCGCTGGCCCTCGCCGCCTGCTACGAACCGGACGCCATCGACTGCACCGTCGAGTGTACGGCGCCGCGTGATTGCGCCGACGGTCAGGTGTGCGGCAGCGACGGATTCTGTGCCGCGCCGGACATCGCAGGCCTGTGCAACGCGAATAACCACGACGACCCGCAGTTGGTGTCGCTGACGATCGAGATCGAGGGCAACGGCAAGGTGAGTGTCGAGAAGGTCGGCATGTGCGATAGCGAAAGCCCGTCGGCGGGGAACTGCACATTTTCCGTTACACCCGGTGTGGCGCAACAGCTCAAAGCGGTCGAGAACAAGGAACGTACGTTCGTGTCATGGACGGCGACGTGCACTGGCAGCAGTGCGACGTGCGCACTCACTCCAGTGATGGCGCTGACACGTGTGGGAGCGCGGTTCGAATGACTCCGAACCGCGAGCTGCGTTCGCACGTGCGTGGCCGCCACGTTCGAGCGTCGTCGCGCATTGCGTCTTGCGAGGTATCCCCATGTGCCGCGGTGTTCGGGCTCCTGTGCGCTGGTCCACTCCGTGCACAGGCTCCGAACATCTATGGCAGCAGCGGTTGCGAACCCCGACGCAGTTCTGCAGCGGGCGAGTGATCCAGCGAACGCGCTCACGCGGCGGCGCGGCAGGCCCGACGATGGCCTCACTGCCGGCTCGCGTGTGAGCTCCTGGAAGGTCGACAGCGAGCTCGGGCGTGGTGGGATGTCCAGCGTCCACGCCGTCGTCCACACGAAGTTCGGCAAGCGCGCGGCGATCAAGATCGCCCATCGTTCGGTACTTGGAGATGGTGGCCTGTCGGCACAGACGTTCTGGCGCGAGGCACGTATCGTCCATACTGTCGAGCATCCTGCCGTCATCGACGTATTCGCGACCGGCTCCCACGACGGCCGACCATACCTCGTGATGGAGAAGCTCATCGGCGAACCGCTCGGCCGCCGCGTCGACCACGGCCCGCCGATGCCACGTCGCGAGGCAATCCAGATCTTGCTCGAGCTCTGCGACGTGCTGCGCACAGCGCACGCTGCCGGCCTCGTCCACCGCGATCTGAAACTCGACAACGTGTTCTTGTGCGACACGCTGTTTGCCGGTGGGCGTCGCGTGAAGCTGCTCGACTGGGGCGTCGCATATGTCGAAGGCGAACCGGATCCGTTCCGCGGCCAGATTGCCGGCACGCTGACGTACGTCGCGCCCGAGCAGATCCGCGGGGACGGCCTGACCGGCGCGGCCGACATCTACTCGCTCGCCGTGCTCGCGTATCACTTGCTGTGCCGCCGCCCGCCATTCGCCGGCAGTGACCTCGCGCTACTCAACATGCACCTGCGTGCCGAGCCGCCGCCGCCGCGCTTCGCGTGGCCCGACGTGCCGCCCGCGCTCGACGACCTGCTCGTGCGCATGCTCGCGAAGCAGCCCGGCGATCGACCGTCGCTCGACGAGGTCGAGGACACGCTGCAGGCTGCGTTCGCAGTCGTCGATCAGCCCCCGCGGCTCGCAGAAGGTTCGAATCCGAACATCAGGCTGCCCGCTGAAGAACCGTGGTACCTGCGCTGGCTGATGGTGCGCGAGGGCGACGTGCAGAGCGACGTGCTCGGCAGGCCGATCGTGGTGCCACCGTTCCGACCCGCGTGGATGGCAATCGGGCTCACGATCAGCGCGCTCGCGACGCTGATTAGCGCGCTGACCTAGCGCTTGATCCCGACGACGAGACCGTCGGGCGTCGGCATGTTCACCGAGTCGCACGTCTGCGCGACGTGCTCGTGGAACGCACGCATCGCGCGGCCGCGATCGCTGTCGTCGAGCAGCTCGCCGAACAAGAACGAGTTGTCGCCGAGCACGAGGCCGCCTTTGCGCAGGTGCTTCGTCGCCCATTGACCGTACTTGTCGTAGTTCTGCTTGTCGGCGTCGATGAACACCGCGTCGAACGGCCCGTGCTTCTCGAGGGTCGGCAGCACGTCGAGGCCGGCACCGACGTGCACCGTGATGCGATCGGCGAGGCCCGCGCGCTCGATATTCTTGCGCGCGACCTCCGCATGCTTCGCTTCGTACTCGATCGAATAGAGGTGACCGTCTGCGGGCAGCGCGCGCGCCATGTGGATCGCCGAGTAGCCGACGAGCGTGCCGACTTCGACGACCTTCTTCGCGTTCGCGAGCTTGAGGAGCAGGTAGAGCAGCTTGCCTTCGCTCGGGCCGACCTGGATCGCCGGAATGCCTTCCGGTACCGCGAACGCCTGCGCGAGCGCGGTGTCGTGGCCCGCGTGCACTCTGTTGACGTAGTCGAGGATCGCGGGAGTCGTGTAGCGCTTGCCTTCGCGAGAGTCGTTGTCGGCCATGGCGTGATCTAGGCGCTAATCGTCGTCGTTGTCACTGCGGTACGGGCCGAACTTCGCCATCTCGGCGAGCTCGGTCGCCATCGCCATTGCCTCGCGGGTCGTGTAGTCCTCGACCGCGGCCGCGAGGCCTTCGTGTCGAATCCAGTGCGCCGAGTACGTAGTGCTCGGCTCGAACCCTCGCAACAGCTTGTGCTCGCCCTGCGCGCCGGCCTCGAACAGCGGGATGCGGCGCTCGATGGCGCGCTCGATACCGGCGTAGTACGCGGTCTCGAAGTGCAGCAAGTCGACGTGCGTGTCGGCGCCCCAGTAGCGGCCGTAGAGCGCGACATCGGTCTCGAGAAACAGCGCGCCGGCGATGCGGCGACCGCTCTTCGTCACCTCGACGACGCGCATCGCGTCGGGCAGATGAGCGGCGAGCAGGTGAAAGAATCCTTCGCGCAGATAATCGCGGCCACCGTGGTTTGCCGTCGTGATGCGATAGAAGCGATCGAGGTCGTCGAGCTGTGCTTCGCTGATCTCGCTGCCGGTAACCCACGCGAGCTGATCGATCGCTGCGCGCGCGCGTTCGCGTTCCTTGCGGAGCTGCTTACGCTTGCGGCTCTTGAGCTGCGCGAGGAACTCGTCGAACGAGCCGTAGCCGCGGTTCTTCCAGTGAAACTGCAGCGTCATGCGCGGGAAGAAGCCGAACCGCGCGAGGGTCGCTTGTTCTTCGGCGGTGCAGAACAGCCAGTGAATCGACGAGCACTTCGTGTCATCGGCGATCGCGCGCACCGCGGCGAGCAGCACGGCGGTGACCTCGCCAGGCGCACCGGGTGCGAGCAGGATGCGGCGGCCGGTCGCGGGCGTCGCCGGCGCGGCGATCACGAGCTTGGGGTAGTAGCGGATGCCGGCGCGCTGCGCGGCGCTCGCCCAGCCCCAGTCGAAGATGTACTCGCCGTAGCTGTGGTCCTTGATGAATGCGGCGACCGCGCCGACGAGCTGCCCTGCCCGTTCGGCGAGCAGATACGCGGGAGTCCAGCCGCTGCGCCGCCGGCCGGTGCCGCCGATCGACCCCGATTCTTCGAGTGCGCGCAGAAAGCCATGACGGAGAAATGGCGAGGGGCCGTGGTCGAGGGCGTCCCACGCCGCGGCATCGACCTGCGTGATGCTCGGAACGACGCGAACCCCAAGTTTTGCCGACTCGGCGTTCGTGCTAGAAGCCACCTACAACTCCCATGGCCCTCGACCCACAGATCAAGTCCAAGATCGACCAACTGGTCGCCCAAGACCCCGTCGTCCTGTTCATGAAGGGAACGCGCAGCTTCCCCCAGTGCGGGTTCTCGGCCTCGGTCGTGAACATCCTCAACACCTTGATCCCCAAGTACGCCACGGTCAACGTGCTATCGGACCCGGATGTTCGGGGAGGCATGAAAGAGTACTCCGACTGGCCGACGTTCCCGCAGCTCTTCATCAAGGGCGAGTTCGTGGGCGGTGCGG
>DASUFX010000171.1:0-17378 GCA_036274355.1 Kofleriaceae bacterium
GCTGAACTGGGACGAGATCCGCCGGTTCATGTGGTCGTACGTCGGCATCGTGCGTTCGGACAAACGCCTCGAACGCGCCCGCCGCCGCATCGAGATCTTGCGCGACGAGATCCGCGAGTACTACATCGACTTCAAGGTCACGTCGGACCTGGTCGAGCTTCGCAACCTCGCACTCGTCGCACACTTGATCATCGAGAGCGCACGCCGCCGCAAGGAATCGCGAGGCCTACATTTCACGCTCGACTATCCGAACAAGCTTCCCGAAGCGCGTCATTCCGAGATCCAGCTGACCGACGGCCCGCGCGGTTAGCCGTTTCACACAACACGGTATGAACCGGCGTTGACACGGTAGCCGGGAATGGCACGGCGGTAGGCCCACTTGCGGCCGTTGAATGCCGGCCGGCTGGATACGTCCATCTGGCATCTGCCTCGCAGTACCTCGAGGCATCTACTCCTCGCTGCCGGATCTTGACGGACGGCCACGCAGCGTAGGGGGGCCACCGGAGCATGGTGCTCCGGTGGCTTTGTTTTTTTCGGCGCGCTAATGTCACGGCGTGAAGCGGATTGCGATGGTTCTGGCGTTAGCCGCGTGCGGCCCTGCGCGTGGTCCGTCCAGTCCAGCTGCCGATGGTGTGCGTGCGTATCTCGCCGCACTCCGCAGCGACGATCCGCACGACGCGTACGCGATGCTGACCAGTGACGTCAAAAAGAAGGTCAGCTTTCAGGAGTTCTCGATCCAGTGGCGCGAGAGCAAGCAGGAGCGCGCGTGGCAGGCGAAGGTGCTGGAGGAGAGCCTCAAGGGCAACCCAGATGTCGGTGAGCGCGCGCTCGTCAGCTTCTCGGATGGCAAGCGCGTCACGCTCGAACGCGAAGGCAAGACGTGGCGCCTCGAGTCCGAGCTCGTGACGCGATCGCGTGCGAAGGAACCACGCGATGCGATCCGGTTGTTCGCTGATGCGATCGCTGCGCGCGATGTCGGCGCCGCGCTCAATCTGCTCACGCAGCGCCGCCGCGACGGCCTGACGAAACAGATCGAAGGCTTCATCTCCGGCCTCGCCAAGCGCGTCAATCAACCGTTCGACAACGCGTTCGCCGACCGCGCCGAGCTGCGCTGGGACGAGAACGGCATCCGCTACCGCATCGTCCTCCGCAAGGAAGAAGACGAGTGGCGCATCGACGACATCTACATTCGCCCCGCACCCAAAGAAGAAGAGACAAACAAGCCCGGCGAAGTCGAAGGCATCGACGACTTCCAGTAGCTACTGGATCGTGATGTTCGCGGCGCCGGGCACCTTGATCCACAGCGTGCCGCTCGTAGCCGCCGCATCGAAGAACCAGCCTTCGGTCGCGTTCTGCAGCGCGGTGTAGCTGTTGCGCTGCGTGAGTGCGCCGAGCGACGCATCGTTGACCGCGGTCGGCGCGCTGTACGCGGTGCTCCACGCGATCACTTCGAACACCACGCCCTGTTTGAAGCGCGTGCCCTGCGTGAGCTTGATGGCACGCGTACCGCTCGTCACCTCGATCGTCGTGCCGTCGAACATCACAAACGGCGCCTGATCGGCACCCGGCGCCGTACGCACGACGAGCTGGCCCGGATCGTTCGCGTACGACTCGACGCCGTTCAGCGTGGTCGGCGCGAGCGTATCGATCGTATCGCGCAGCATCGGCACGACGCCGCCGCCGCGGATGTAGAGCGGCAGCTTGTCGAGCGGCGCCGCCGCCATCGTGCCGAGCGCGACGTGCTCGCCGGACCACCAGTCGTACCAGTCGCTGGCGCCCGGAAACTTCACCGCGCGCGACGTCTGTCCCGCGGTGATCACCGGCGCCACCATGAGGTAGTCGCCGAGCACGTATTGATCGCTCAGCTGCTCGTTCTCGAAGTGGTACTGCAGCCCGTACGGCCGCGCGATCGGTCGGCCGGTCGCCGCGATCTGTTTCGCGTACGTCCACACGTACGGGAACAGCCGCATGTGAAGGCGCGCGTAGATCCGATACGCGTCGAGCGACGCCTGCGAGCGGCCGTTCTGCGCGGTGAATTCCCACGGCATCTGACTGCTCGAGTCACCGACCTGCATCGCCGGCCACACCGCGTTTGCCTCGACCCAGCGCAGCCAGGTCTCGTTGTTCGGTGGCGACTTGCGGTAGCCGCCGGTATCCGACGCGTAGAACGGAAAGCCTGACGCCGACAGCCCGAGGCCAAACGACAGCGCGGTCGGCAAGCCACCGACGACGCGCCTCGATTCACCCGGCGGCGTGTCGCCGAACTTCGTGAGATCGGCGTCGAGATCGCCGGGCCAGATGATCATGCCCTTCGTCTGATCGCCCCAGCGCCCCGTGCGCGTGAGCAAGAAGCCACCATTCGTGTCGAGCAGCTCGCGATGGATCTGGTGATAGAGCATCGTGTAGCCGTAGTGCATCGTGCGCTCGTCGCTGCCATCGGCGAATTGCCACGGCGTGCGCGTGCCCGACAGACCGAGCACGATGTCTTCGGCGTAATCGAGCTTGAAACCCTCGACGCCGAGACCACCACCGCCGAGCGGAAGCGTGTACGCACTGAGGTTCTGCTTCCACCACGCGTACGCATCGGGATTCGTGAAGTCGATCGGCTTGCCCCACTGATTGACCGGCACACCGATCATCGGCGGAAAGAAGCCGTGCTCGGTCGCGTACGCGTTTTGCGCGGGCGCCGGATCGTCGCGATCCGCGGCGGCAACGTACGGCACCTGCCAGATCGCGTAGCGCAGACCGGCGTCGTGCAGCGCGGCGAGCATCGTTTCCGGCGCCGGGAATTTCGTCGCATCGAAGTCGAACGTGTTCACGCCCGTCGCGTACGGTCGATCGAACCAGATGCCGCTCGTCGCGAGATCGCGCGTGCGGATCTGCTGGATGTCGTCGAGGACCTGCGCTTGGTTGTCGTTCTCGTCGCGCCAGAGCAATGGGCCGTACGCCCACTCGGCGGGCAATCCCGGATAGCCCGCGACGTCGTAGTACTGCTTGTAGACATCGAGCGGTTGCTCGGCGGAGAACAGGTGAAATTCGAGACCGGTGTCGCTGTCGTCGCCGGTGCCGAACGTGACGTCGATCAGCGTGTCGGACTGCCGCGCGACATCGAACGAGCCCGGCCGATCGCTCTTCGCGAACAAGCCCCAGCCGCGAGTACCGACGAGCAGCGGCACCGGCACGTGATTCTCGTTGTTCGTCGATTCGATCGTCGCGTCGACCTCGAGCTGCATCGGCCGCAACATGCCGCGATGCTCGATGCCATCTGCCCACTCGCCGAGACCGTAGAAGCCTTCGCTCGCATCGGCGTCGGGACGAATGCGCAAGAACGCCGCGTTCTTCGCCGTCGTGGTGAACACTGCGCGGAAGCCACCCTCGCGCCCCGGCGTGAACGACAGCGTCGCTTCGCCACCCGGCACGTCGAACGCCAGCAGCAGCTGGGACACATCCGAACGACGCACGTGAAAGTTACCGCTCGCGTGCCACGCGAGGCCGTCGGGCTCTTGCGGCGCGTCGACGAACAACCAGTATGGATCGAAGCTCCAATCGCCATCGAGATCGTCGACGGTGCCGATTTGAAACGCGCCGGTATGAAACGTGAGAAGTGCTGTGCCGCTGCGCGAGAACGTCAGCGTGTCGCCGGCGAGCTCGAGCTGCGCCGCCCCCGACACGAGCGGCAGTGCCGGAATTTCGTTGTTGTCACCACACGCCGCGAAGGACATCAAGCCGACCGCCACCAGAGCGAGCGCGCGCACGACTAGCCACGCTTCCGCCCGAAGAACGGCAAGCGGTGACGTAGGCCGCGCAGCTTGTCCATCGCGCTGCCCTGGCTGACCGTCGGCGAGCCTTGCGGCGGTGTTTCCACCTTTGGCGACAGCTCGATGCGCGGCGTGTCATCCGCCATGATCTGCGCGACCGGTGTCGCGCTCGACGGATCGCCCGTGCGCGGGCCAAGCCCCATGCCCTGCCGCGCTTCGGCGACGCTCTTCGACAGCACCGTGTGCAGGTCTTTGCGGAGCTGCACCTTCTTGAGCGTGGTGCCGATCTGGCGCGCCATCTCGCGCGTCGACGGAAACCGTTGCTCGATGCCAGCCGACAGCGCGCGATGAATGATCTGGACGAACGGCGCGGGCACGTCGGGACGCAGCGGCCGCAGCGGCTGCACCATGCAGTCGCGCAACCGCGTGTACGTCTCGTAGTCGGTCGAGCCTTCGAACAGCTTGCGACCGACGAGCGCTTCCCACAGCACCGAGCCGCACGCGAACTGATCGCTTGCCGGCACCGGCCGACCACCGGCGACGATCTCGGGCGCGAGATACGACATCTTGCCCTTCACGATGCCGGGCTCGGTCGTCTCCTGCGTTCGATCCGGCGCGAGCGCGAGACCAAAATCGATGAGCTTCACCATGCCGCGATTCGTGAGCAGCACGTTGTGCGGCGATACATCGCGATGGACGACCGGCATCAACGTGCCGTCGGGCAACACGCGTTCGTGCGCCGCCGCGAGCCCGCGAAGAATTCCGACGGCGACCGCTGCAATCAGCTCCCAGCGCGTCTGCTCGTTTCGACCGACGTGCCAGCGGATCCAGGTGCCGAGATCGACGCCGTCGATCCATTCCAGGATCATGTAGTAATTACCGCGGTCGTGTACGAAGTCGTGCACCTCGGCGACGTTCGGAGACTGCAACGCCGATCCAACGCGCGCTTCCTCGACGAACATCGCAACATACGGCGGTTGCGATGCGAGATTCTGGTGCATTTGCTTTACCGCGACGTCGCGAACAAAGCCCCAGTCACCTCTGACGCGTCCCCGCCATACATCCGCCATGCCACCACGGCCAGCAATTTCGATGAGCTCGTAGCGTCCGCCGACGATTAGCCCGGGTCGTGGCTCTTCGGCCATGGAAGGGCTCATCTTCGCATAGTCGAAGCAAACAATCCGCGCCGACGCCGTCGAATGGTAATCTCGGGAGCTATGGAGCCTAGCCCGGGTCTTACCCGGTTCAGCGAGGTGGTGGGTCGGGAGGATTTCGCGCTGGACCACGCAGCACTGCTGATTGGCGCGTGGGATTACCCCGAGCGCGATCTCGAGGGGTACCGCACGATGCTCGACGGTATCGCCGACCGCGTGCAGCCGGATGTCGCGCGAGCATCGAACGGTATCGGCCGCGCGCGCGCGATCAGCGACTACCTCTTCGATCGCCTTGGCTACAGCGGCAACGCAGACGACTACTACGATCCGCGCAACAGCTTTCTGTGCGAGGTGATCGATCGCAAGCGCGGCATTCCGATCTCGCTGTCGGTGCTCTACCTCGAAGTTGCCCGTCGCGTCGGCGTGCTCGCCCAAGGCGTCAACTTCCCCGGTCACTTCCTCGTCCGCGTCGCGATCGAGGATGCGTGGCTGTTCATCGATCCGTTCACGCAAGGCCGCGTGCTCACGCCCGCCGACCTCGAGCAACTGTTGCGCAAGACCACGACACCGAACGCCGTGCTCGAGCCGAGCGTGATTGCCGCTGCGAGCAAGCGCCAGATCGTGGCCCGCATGCTCGTCAACCTCGCCGGCATCTATGGCCGTAACGGCGATTTGCCGCGTTCTCTCGACGTCCTCGAGCGCCTCGCCGTGCTGGAACCGTCGAATCCGCGAATCGCGCGCGATCTGGCGCAGCTTCGCGAGCGAGTCGTTGGTCTGAACTAAGCCCACTCGCTATAGTCGGCGCAATGTCACACGAGCCCTTCAGTCCGGGTTCGGTCGCGCGCCAGCTCGACTACTGCACGTTCTGCCCGAAGATGTGTCGGCACGCGTGCCCGGTGTCAACGGCGAGCGGGCGGGAAACGTACATCCCGCAAGTAAAGATGGACCGCCTCAATCAGCTGCGCCTTGGCCGCAGCTCGTGGACGACCGAGTCGACCGATCCGCTGTGGGCGTGTACCGGCTGCCGCCACTGCACGATGTACTGCGATCACGGCAACGAGCCTGGCCTCGTGCTGCTCACGGGCCGCGCCGCCGCGGTCGATCACGGCGCGCCGCATCCAGCACTCACCGGCTACAGCGAACGGTTCCGCGCGCGCGAGCAACGGCTCTCTGCACTGCTGGTCGCCGGGTTTCCAGATCAGCTCGCGAGCGAAGGCGACGTCGGCTACTGGCCGGGCTGCGACGCGATCGACAAAGGCGCCGCCGATATTGCTGCCGCGATGGCGTTATTCGAGCGCACCGGCGTCGACGTCAAGCTCGTCGAGGCGCCGCAAGCGTGCGCCGGCTACCCGCTACTCGCCGCTGGGCATCGCGATCTATTTCGCTGGCATGCAGGCCGCGTCGCCGCCGCGATGCGCGGCTTTCGCAAGGTCGCGATCAACTGCTCCGCGTGTCTCTACGCGGTGCGCGCGCAATACGCTGCCGAAGGCGTCACCGTACGACCAGAGGTCGTGTCGCTCGCAGAGCTACTCGCGCCGGCGGCGAACAGCCTCGCCTGCCCGCTCAATCGCAAGAGCGTCTACTACCACGACCCCTGCTATCACGCGCGCTACAACAACGTCGTCGAGCAGCCGCGTCGCGCGCTCGCGCAACTCGCCGAGCTTCGCGAGTTCTCGTGGCACAAGACCGATACCGAGTGCTGCGGTGGTGGCGGCCTGTTGCCGAAGACGATGCCGCTCGTCGCCGATCAGATGAGCAAGCGCCGCCTCGAAGAAGTGAAGAATGCCGGCGGCGGCATGGTCGTCACGTCGTGCGCGACCTGCACGTTCATGCTCAAGCGCAACGCGCCACCGTCCGTCGAAGTGGCAAACCTCGCCACCGCGATGGCACAGCTCTCCGAGACGCCGTTCACCGCGCCGCCGAGCTCGCCGCTCGACGACGAAGTGTAACCAGCAGAAAAACTCTGGCGCGATCTGTCATGCAGATCTTGAATGCCGCGAACGCGAGCGCTGGACGCGTGCGCCGATGTGCGAGCGCAAGCCTTGCAGCGTGTGAGCTACCAGCAAGGACCCGACGCGACCTTGATCGTCTCGACGACGATTCCATACGATGAGCTGCAATGGCCTCAGTCTTGGGTCGCTATCACGTTCTCAAACATCTGACGTCGGGAGGGATGGCGGAAGTACTACTGGGGCGGTCCGACGGCATCGAAGGCTTCGAGCGACACGTCGTGCTCAAGCGCATCCGCGCCGAGCACGCGCGCGACAAGCGCTTCATCTCGATGTTCATCGACGAGGCGCGCCTCGCAGCCGGCCTCCATCACCAGGCCATCGTCCAGGTGTTCGACATCGGCGAGACGAACGGTGAGTACTTCTTCGCGATGGAATACATCCACGGCGAAGATCTGCGCCGAGTCCTGTCCACGGCGGCGAAGGGCCGCGCGCACGTACCACTCGCGTACGCGTGCTCGATCGTGTCGGCCGTTGCGGCCGGATTGCACTACGCGCACGAACGCCGCGACTCGCGCGGCAAGCCGCTCGACATCGTGCACCGCGATGTGTCGCCGTCGAACATTCTGATCGGCTACGACGGCGCGGTGAAGATCGTCGACTTTGGCATCGCGAAGGCGGCGCTGCGTCAGGCCGAGACCGTCGTCGGCAGCCTCAAGGGCAAGACCTCGTACATGTCGCCCGAGCAATGCAGGGGCCAGTCGATCGATCGGCGCAGCGATGTCTACGGCCTCGGCGTTCTGCTCTACGAGCTCACGACCACATCGCGCCTGTTCAAGGGCGACAACGACTACCTGGTGATGGACGCGATCGTGAACGGCAAGTTCGCGATGCCGCAGATGCGGCGCCCCGATCTGCCGAACGAGCTCTCCTCGATCATCATGCGCGCGCTCGCTGTCGAACCCGAGCGCCGCTATCAGACCGCCGACGAGCTGCGCGCCGATCTCGACAACTTCGCGAGTCGCTACGATCTCACGACCGGGCCATCGCAGCTCGCGAGCTACATGCGCAAGCTGTTCGGTGAGAAGCCCGAGCCGTGGCTCGAGCTGTCGAACGCGGATACGACCGAGGAGATGCTGCCGCCGGAGACGCATCGCAGCTGGACCGATCTGCCGAGCATCGAGGCTCGCGATAAGAGGCAGCAGAGCCTGAGCGAGGGACGCACCTCGCAACAGATCGCGGTAGACAACGAGCGCCGCCGCAGCTCGCACCACGGCTCGACCGAGAGCCGCCGCAACTCGCGCGGCAGCGTGATGCCAAACGTCGTCGCAGCTGTCGATACCGCGCAGACCCCGAAGTTCTCGCCCTACGACACGCGACCGAGCATGAAGCTCGGTTGGGAAGCGGAGAGCCCAGCGCCCGCGCCGACGCGTAGCCCGAACAAGCTGTTGTGGGCGGCTGTGCCGGTGCTCGCGCTCGTCGCGTTCGCGCTCTGGAAGCTCGGGCTCGACAAGGACAGCAAGCAGCCGCCCGCCGCGGCGAAGACGACAGTGGTCGCGATGCCCGCGATCCCAGCGCCCGCGCCGATGCCCGCTGCAGCGCCACCGCCGACGCGCGTGGTCGGTCCGGTCGTCGAGGAACCGGCACAGGTCGCCGCCGCGCCACCGATGCCGGAGCATAAGACGATCGCGAAGCAGACGCCGACGAAGAGCGTCGAGAAGAAGGCAGAGGTCGTCGAGAAGAAGCCGGACACCGAGAAGAGGGTGGCGGTCGAGAAGAAGACCGAGCCCGCCGAGAAGATCGTGAAGAAGACGGCCGCCGCCGAGCCGCCGTCGATTCCCGGCATCGCGTCGACGCCTGCGCCGACGCCCGTGGCTGCCGTTGCGACTGCGCCTCTTCCGGTGCCCACGCCCGCGCCGGCGGCTGCACCTGCCGCAGTCGCTACACCGCCGGCTGCACCCGCGATCACCGCGGCGCCTGCTGCGAAGGAGATCGAGACGACGATCCCATCGCTATCGAACGCCACGGTCTCGGCCGCCGCATCGGAGCACTCGCGCCAGCTTGGCGCGTGCGAAGGCGGCGTGACGCTGCATGGCGATGTCGCGGTGTCGTTCCAGATCGACGGCGCTGGCAAGGTGGTGCACAGCCAGCTGTCCTCGACGATCAAGAACCCGAAGGTCGCTGCCTGCATCCTCAAGGCGGTGCAGAGCTGGAAGTTCCCGCGGCCCGTCGCGGGTGCTGCAAAGGGCGTCTACAGCATCTCGTACCAGTGAGAGAACGCCGGGGTAGCGCGTAGCGAGCGCATCCGAATTGTCCGTCGACGAGCCCTGGTTTCCGGTGGTGGCAGGCGGCTTGCTGGGTCAGGTTGTGTGCCCCGAGCCCGAGGGGATCCGCAAAACCCGCACACAGTAGAGCGGGAACTACTGGCCCGCGATAGCTACCGCAGCCACGCGATTCTCACGCTCCTGATCATCATCTGGATCGGTGTGCTCAGCGTGATCGGGCTCGCGTTCCCGACGTGGTTCTTTGTTGCGCGCCTCGTGCTCGCGTTTCTCGCGCTCGTCGGCTTTCTGTACCTCATACAGACGTGGCGTCATCCGCGTCTCGGCGTCGCCATCGTCTTCACATCGGTCGAGACGTTCGGCGTCTCGGTCTTGATCGCGTTGTCGGCCTGGCTTGCCGCGAAGCAGGGCGAGCGCTGGGAGCCGGTGGCCGCACTTCAGCTCACGATGGCAGCCATCCCCGTCATCGCGCCGCCATTCATTTGGGTTGGCTATGTGCTGCTCGGTGGGTTTGCCGCGCAGCTCGTCCTCATCGAGCTGTACCAGCAGTACGTGGGCCTCGGCCCCTTCGTTGGCGCGGAGCCCTTTGGCTCGCTATGCGTTCCGCTGGCCGCGCTGGGCGTGCTGCTCGTGCGCAAGGAACGTCAGCAGATCGGGCTCGCCTATATCCGCGCGCAATCGGAGGCGGCCGCGCTCGTCCGCCTGGCGCCCGTACTCGCCTCGATCCGCGAAGAGCTCGGGCTCGCGAATCGCGCCCTCGAGGTGGTCGCACTTCGGTCCGACAGGACGCCGGGCGCGCTCCCGCGTTCGATTCACCGACTGGACACGCTTCGCGATCAGCTCGACGCGTTGAGCACTCCCATCGAGCCTCCCCACGACGGAGAGCGTGATCTCCTCACGCGCGACGCGCAGTACGGCGCGTTCGTCTTCGCATTACTCGGCTGTATCGTTCTCGTCTTCGCGGGGTGGAGCACGCACGCACTGCCGGTTGGCTACTCGACCGAGATGTCGCTAGCTATCGCAGTCGGCTACGGGTTCATTGCGCTGTGGTTGTGGCTCAAGCGTGCGCGTCCCACGATCCGGCGCGGCGTCATCGCCTGCAGCTTGGTGCTCGGTTCGGCCATGGTGCTCGCGGTTTACATGCACAGCTACTGGGTCACGCTCGACGGGCTCGTGTTCCCGTTCATCGGCGAGAAGCTGATCCTGATGATCCTGGTCGTCCTGCGCTTTCCGCGGCTGTGGATCGGTGCGTTGCTGATCGCACTCATTGCCGCCTCGCACATCGCCATCGACGCGATCTTCGCGACCGCGCCGATTCCGCTCGAGCCCTGGCACATGCTGACGTTTGCCGCGATCGGCCTCGGATTCTTGGTCATGAGCGAGCAGCGGCGGATCGCGAAGCTCGCGCTGCTGCGCGCGGAGACTATCAAGTCGTCGTTGCACCGGCGCGCGAACCTGTCGATCGCGCTGTGCGATCAGCTGAACACACCGCTGCAGACGGTGCTCGGAATTGTCGAGCTGCAGCCACCCACCTCTGCGACCACCGAGGCGTTCGCCCGGATCGAACAGCTGCGAGCATCGAGTAAGCGCCTCGCGCGGCTCGTCGAGGAGCTGCCGCCGGACCTTCATCGCGTTTCGCTCGACAGCGCAGCGCACCTCAGGCGCCGCGTCTAGGCGAGCATTAGCGCGACTGCGGTTCCTTCGCGGCGTCGGCGATCCACTGCTTCATGCCGGGCAGCCCGTAGACAGCGTCGACGTACGCGCGACACGTGGCATCGAGGTCGACACCGTAGGTCACGAAGCGCGTCGTCACCGGTGCGAACATCGCGTCGGCGATCGAGAACGCGCCGAACAAGAACGGACCACCGCTCGCGCCGAGTGCCTCGCGCCAGATGGCCTGCACGCGGCGGGCGTCCGCGAGCGCCTCGGGCGTGTGGCCCTTGCCGGGATGCTTGCCGCCGATGTCCATCGGCATGTTCTGGCGCAGCGGCGCAAAGCCCGAGTGCATCTCCGCAGAAATCGCGCGGGCGCTGGCGCGTTTGGCCCGGTCGGCCGGCCACAGCTTGGCGTCGGGGTAGAGCTCGTTGACGTACTCGCAGATCGCCAGCGAATCCCAGACGATGAGCTTGTCATCATGCAGTACCGGGACTTTGCCGGCCGGGTTCACCTTGGCGATGTTCGCCTTCGTGTCGTTCTGGTCCAGCAAGATCGTCTTGCAGTCGAACTGCGCTCCCGTGTGCGCGAGTGCGAGGTAGGGACGGAGCGACCACGACGAGTACCGCTTGCTGCCGACGTAGAGGGTGAGCGACATGGCCGCGACTCTATCTCCGGATTGACCGAGCGGTCACACAGCTGCGCCCTGCAGACACCAGTACAACTCCCCTCGCTGCTACGATGGCCGCCGTCGCGAAACAGAGGGGTGACATGGTTACGAAAGCGTCCGCGAAGAAGGCAATTCCCGTCGATGCTCAATGTCCGCTCAGCGGTGCGTCGGTCCACGAGGACTACGACTGCATGCTCAATCAAACGAACATTGGAGCGAACAACAACAAGTTCTACGTGATTCAGCTGCTCGAGAAGGGCGGGAAGTACTACTGCTGGACTCGCTGGGGCCGCGTCGGTGAAGACGGCCAGAACGCGCTGATCGGACCGAGCGACTTCGGCAAAGCGCTCAAGGCGTTTCAGTCGAAGTTCAAGGACAAGACGAAGAACGCGTGGGAAGACCGCGCGAACTTTCAGCCGGCCGCCGGTCGCTACACGCTGATCGAGATCGATCGCAGCGTCGACGACAAGAAGGCCGCCGAGCTCGAAGAGAAGCTCAAGGGCATCGATGCCGACGCGGCGAAGGTGCAGAAGGCGACCGCGAAGAAGTACGCGCCGTGCAAGCTCGACGCCCCGGTCGAGAAGTTCATGAACCTCATCTTCGACGAAGACATGTTCAAGGGCGCGATGGCGTCGTTCGACATCGACGTCAAGAAGATGCCGCTCGGTCAGCTCTCGAAGCACCAGGTCGAGAAGGGCTTCGAGGTGCTCGAGGAGCTCGAAGACGCGATCGAGAAGAAGAAGGGCAAGCTGATCGAGACGGTCACCTCGCGCTTCTACACCGTGATCCCCCACGCGTTCGGACGCCGCGTGCCGCCGCTCATCGATTCGATGGAGCTGCTGCAGAAGAAGTTCGACATGCTGAACGTGCTCAACGACATCGAGATCGCGGTCAGCGTGCAGAAGGGCGACGGCAAAACGTCGAGCAAGCTGTTGCCGCACCCGATGGACGAGAACTACGCGGGCCTCAACGCGGACATCGAGTACGTCGACGAGAAGAGCGCGGAGTACGCGTTCGTCGACAAGTACATCGACGCGACGGCGCGCGCCGGCCGCAAGCCGAAGCTCATCAACTTGTTCCGCCTCGACCGCAAGGCCGAGGGCAAGCGCTTCTCGGCGCACGACGACATCGGCCACCGCAAGCTGCTCTGGCACGGCACCAACGTCGCCGTCGTTGCCGCGATCTGCAAGACCGGTATGCGCATCATGCCGCACTCCGGTGGTCGCGTCGGCAAGGGCATCTACCTCGCGTCGGAGAACGGCAAGTCGATTAACTACATGGGCTGGGCGTCCGGCGGCATGGGCGTGATGTTCCTCGCCGAAGCGGCGCTCGGCAAAGAGCACTCGATCACGAAGGACGACTCGTCGCTGAAGGCGGCGCCGAAGGGTTACGACTCGATCGTCGCGCGCGGCCAGAACGAGCCCGACCCGAAGCACGACATCACGTTCAAGTTCGAAGGCAAGGACGTGATCATTCCGCAGGGCAAACCGATTCCGCAGAAGCAGTACGCGAAGTCGAGCTTCGATCAGAGTGAGTATCTGCTCTACCAGGAGAGCCAGGTCCGCATTCGTTACTGCTGCCAGGTGAAGATCTAATGGCGAACGTCATCGAGGAGGTCACCCTCAACTGGACCGACCTGACCGGCGCCAAGACGGGCGCGACGTCGCTCGGCTCGAACAAGTTTTATCGCGCGCAGATCATGAGCGACTTCACGGTCGTCTTCACGTACGGGCGCGTCGGGCAGAGCGGCCAGGTCCAGACGGTGAAGGGCAAGGACCTCGCCGACGCCAAGAAGCAGCTGCAGAAGAAGATCGACTCGAAGATCGCGAAGGGCTACACGAAAGTCGAGCTCCGCAGCGATCAAGAGGAGAAGAAGAAAGCGGCAGCAAAGGCGGCGGCTGGAACGAACGGCGCGACGGCCGCAGCGCCTACGAAGGCGAAGGGCCCCGCGAAGAAGAGCGCGTTCCATCCCGAGGTCGAAGAGCTGCTCGGCATCATCTACAACTCGACTGGTAACGCGCTCGCGTCAGGTCTGTCGTCGTCGGCGGGCGCGACGAAGGATGCGCCGCTCGGCAACCTATCCGATGCCCAGCTCGACAAGGGCGCCGACATCCTCGACGAAATCGAGAAGCTGGTCGCGGGCAAGCCGAAGAACAAAGAGCTGATCGACCTGACGAACGACTACCTGTCGAACATTCCGCGTCAGATCGATCACGCGCGCAAAGGCAAGAAGCTCGATCTCGACGCGATCGTGATCAACTCGAAGGAGCGGATCGCCGAGCAGCGTCAGTTCATCGGCCTCTTGCGCGACGCGTTCCTCCTCAAAGACGTGTTCGCCGACGCCGCTGTCGTCGACGATCCGCACGAGGTCTGGTACCAGGGCCTCAAGTGCGACATGGACTGGATCGATCAGAAGAGCGACCAGTACAAGGAGATCAAAGAGCTGTTCGACGAGGGCCAGTCGCCGATCAACTCGAACTTCTACGGCAAGCTCAAGGTCGGCCGGATCTGGAAGCTCGAGCAGCAAGGCCGCAAGTCCAGGTTCGAGCAGTACGCGGACTCGATCGCGCAGAAGAAGGACGCGACGGGTGTCACTCCGGGCTGGCACGGCACGCGGACCGAGAACCTCATGGGTATCTGCAAGACCGGCCTGCTCATGCCGCAGAACCTGCCGAAGGGCGTGCACGTCACCGGGCGCGCGTTCGGCCTCGGCATCTATCACACGCCGCGTTGGCCAGACTCCGGCGGCAAGACGAAGGACGAGAAGGGCAAGACCTTCACGCGCTACAACGGCGCGCTGAAGAGCTGCAACTACACGTCGCTGAAGGGCGCGTTCTATCACCGCAACAACACGTCGAACACGGGCTTCTTGTTCCTCGAAGAGCTCGCGCTCGGCGTCCCCGAGCTCGCGCTCGAAGCGTGCTTCGACAAGCCGGCGCCGAAGAAGGGCTGCGATTACATCTACGCCCGCGCGCACGGCCACGCGTCGCTGTCGAACGACGAAGTCGTGACGTTCGATGAAAACGCGTCACGTCGCTCGGCGATTCTCGAAATCATTCACAAGTAGTAAGAACGAGGCGTGGACGTCATCCGCGCCTTGCTCGAGAGTCGGCCGCCGGCGGTCACCACACTGGCCACTTGGTGGGAGGCGACGGCCGTGCCGCGCGCGGCGTTCGCCACCTCGCTCGATCGCGCGCTTGTCGGCGGTGCACTCGCCGATCGGCTCGGCTTCGCGTTCGCGAGTGCTTATGGCGAAGCGCTGCGCGCGCTCGTGCCCGGCACGGAGGGCATCACTGCGCTCTGCATCACCGAAGCCGGCGGCAATCATCCGAAAGCGATCGAGACGAAGCTCGTACCCGCGGGCGATGGCTACATGATTTCCGGCCACAAGAAGTGGGCGACGGTGGGCTCGCTCGCATCGTCGCTGCTCGTGTGTGCGACGACCGGCGACCATCGACTGCGCATGGTGCGCGTGCCCGCGAACGCGCCAGGCGTGACGATCACAGGCAGCAGCGCGCCGTTCGTGCCCGAGATCCCGCACGCCGAGATCACGCTCGACCATGTCGCGGTACGCGCGAGCGACGTGCTACCAGGCGATGGCTACGACGAGTACGTGAAGCCGTTCCGCACGATCGAGGACGCGCACGTGCACGCCGCACTGCTCGGCTATCTCGTGAGTGTCGCGCGCCGCAAGGGCTTCGCACCCGACATGATCGAGCGCCTGCTCGCACTCGCCGTCGCGACGCGCGCAGCGGCTGCCGCCGATGTGAAGGCACCGACGACGCACGTCGCGCTCGCCGGGACGTTCGCGCTCGTCGCGCGCGAGGTCGCTGCGCTCGAAGCGCTGTGGGCCGCCCTGCCCGACGACGAATGGGAACGCTGGCAGCGCGACCGCATGCTGTTACAAGTCGCGAGCAAGGCACGCGACGCCCGCCGCGACAAGGCGTGGTCGCTACTCCGCGAACGCGGTTAGCGCACGCTCTATGAAGAGCGAGCGCGGCGGTCCACCAGAGCCGTCGCGACTACCTGTCGTAGGATCGCCGGCGATGCTGGCTTGACGAGACACGCATCATAGTCTGCCGTGTACCGGTCGACCGCTATGCTGGACCCGGTGAATGCGATCAACACCAGATCGTCCCCGCTCGAACGGAGCTCGCGGGCAAGCGAGCAGCCCGTGCCATCGTCGAGGTGATGATCGAGGATCACGACGTGAGGTCGGTACGTACGCGCGAGCTCCAGTGCTTCGCGACGGGTGGTGGCGAGCCTGCAGTCGTACCCAACGGAAGCGAACACGCTCGAGATCACGTCCGCGAGCTCGTAGTCATCGTCTACAACGAGCACGCGTGCATTCGCGGGCGCCATGTTCAAGTCCGAGTGACTGCCGGACGCGGACAGGCTCGACGAGCGCGGCTTGTCAGGCTGCCACTCCATGTCGACGCTGCTCCAGTAACCACCATAGCGTCGCCCGGACGGACGTATCACCGAGCGCCGCAATGTTCTCGCGAACGAGCTCCGGCCTTCCGAGCGCGAGTCCGTGGTCCGCGCTGCCGAGCTCGGCGAGAAGTGCCAAGTCGTCCGTGACGACAATCGTGTGCGCGCTCGCTCGCCACTGACGCAAACGATGGATGACCGAGCCATCGCTTGGATCGAAGCACCAGGCGCCACGAATGCGAGCTTGCAGCATGGCGGCGCGGTCGCGCTCGTATCTGGCCACGAGCACGACATGCACGCCGGCATGTGCGAGGGCATCGAGGGCTAGCAACATCACCTGGTCGATCTTGGCCAGCGCGCTCCGCTCGAGCGTGTCGACGTCAACGATCAGTGCCACATCGGGTGCGCTCATCGCGCCGCGGAGCAACGTCGTGACGGCATCAGGGGCGTAACACCGGGCGTTGCGGAACGCGCGCGCTTGAACGAGGCGCTCGTATGTATACGGAATGGACTCGATGGTGGTCATAGCGGTTGCCCCCCTGGAAGACGGCACGCCGACGCGGACGTTCATCGACGCCCGCAACATCGCGATCTGCAACCACTAGTTCACTAGCTGCAGATCGGCTCTCCGGTCGCGCTGCCAGCCGACCTCGTCCGAGTTGCACCACAAAAGGTTGCAGTACCAAGCATTCTCCAAGGCGTGGTGGTGGGGGGCGTGCCAGAAAGGACGCACCACCATGGGATACGTTCACGGTGTTATGGTGATGAACAGAGGAGCTCGACCGACGTCCTCACGATCAGACGTCGGCGTGTCGCCGATGGCTGAACGAACGGAATCAACGTCCGATGACCAGATGGCCGCACAGTTCGAGCGGATCATTCGGCGGGTCAAGAGCTCGATGAGCTACCGCGGCTCGTACAGCACTAGAGACATCCTCGGCTCGCTCGTCGCGCGCTGGTTGCAGAGCGGCGAATGGGACCGGCTCAAGCAGCTACCTCCGGCGGATCGACATATCGGTGAGAGCGTGAGGCGCTTCATACTCGACAGGATCGATCAGCTGCGGCGGCGTGGGGATCACGAAGAGATGCCGGAGGATCTGCTGGTCGTTCCGGATGAAGCGATGCTCACTGAAATCATCGAGGCAGCCGAGCTCCGCGCGTGGATCGAGGCACGCATCGCGGAGCTCGAGGGCGGCGTGGTCGATCCGCGGGTGCGAATTCCTCTCGCCAACGTGCCGCAGGTCGGTAACGCACTTCGCCTCCATATGACGGGGTACACACAGCGTCAGATCGCCGGCGAGCTCGGCATCTCGCTGGGGGCTGCTAACAAACGAATCCTCGAGGGCACGAACTATCTCGTGGTTCTGCAAGGAATCGAATCCGGCCTGGCGGGAGGAGCAAGCGCGTGACCGACGCGCAGGTACGAGAGAAACTCGCCCGCATCTCTGCTCGACCTCCGGCGGAGTGGACCAAGCGCGTCG
>DASUFX010000172.1:0-3048 GCA_036274355.1 Kofleriaceae bacterium
CAGCGGCGGCAAGTGCATCGGGAACACGTTGATGCGGTAGTAGAGGTCCTGGCGGAAGCTGCCACGCGCGACGAGCTCGTCGAGGTTGCGGTTCGTCGCGGTGATGATGCGGACGTCGACGCGGCGATCCTGATCGTCGCCGATGCGGCGAAACTCCTGCGACTGGAGCACGCGCAAGAGCTTGGCCTGCAGCGGCAGCGGCAGCTCACCGATCTCGTCGAGGAACAGCGTGCCGGTGTGGGCCGCGGCGAGCAGGCCTTCGCGATCGCGCGTGGCGTCCGTGAATGCGCCGCGCACGTGACCGAACAGCTCGTCTTCGAGCAACGTCTCGGGGATCGCCGCGCAGTTGACGACGACGAACGGCGCGTCGTGCGGCGGCGACGAGTTGTGGATCGTGCGCGCGACCAGCTCCTTGCCGGTGCCGCTCTCGCCGAAGATCGCGACCGTGACGTCGGTCGCGGCGACCATCGCGATGCGGTCGTACAGCTCCTTGATCCACGAGCCAGTGCCGATGATGACGTCGCTCTTGCGCGGCCGCTTGACCCCACGATCACCAGGCGTGACGCGGCCGACGCGGAACGCGAGCTCGGCGGCGACGAACGGGCGCGCAACGACGTCGGCGGCGCCGCACTTCGTCGCGAGCGCGATGCCCTCGACGCCGCTCGCGATTAGCACGACGCGCGCGTTGCCGCCGGCCGACGCGAGCTCGCGCACGAGCGCGGGGGTCGGCGGCGGATCGGTGTCGACCACGATCACGTCGAACGGCTGACCGCCGCGGACAAAGCCGAGTGCGCCGTCGCGCGAAACCCACGCCACCTCGCTGGCGTGATCACCGAGCAGATCAGCGATCACGTCGCGCGTCGACGAGCTCTTGTCGACGACGAGCACCCTCGGCGGCATCCCGATGATTGTACCCCACTGCCTTGCGCGTCGGACTTATCGCCTCGGGTAGCGCCATAGGCATTGTGGCTGACGCTCGCTACCAGTCTTGATCAGGATCTTTCGCGCGCCCGCTCGCACGCCGGCGTGCGCCGTCTTTCTGCAATTGGCGCGAGTAATCTTCGAGATCGTCGAGCTTTCCGTCGGTGGGCGTCTTGGGCCCCTGCGGCTGCGTGCGGCCAGCGTGCTGGCGCTGGCTGTTCTGCTGGTTCTGGTTCTGCTGATCGTTCGATCCCTGGCCAGAGCCCTGCTGCGGATCGTTCGATCCTTGTCCCTGGCCGTTCTGCTTCTGCTGACTTTGCCCTTGGCCTTGGCCCTGTTGCTGTTGCTGTTGACCTTGCTGGCCTTGCTGCTGGCCTTGTTGGCCTTGTTGGCCCGGTTGCCCTTGCTGGCCCTGCTGCCCTTGCTGGCCCTGCTGACCCTGCTGACCCTGCTGACCTTGTTGTCCCTGCTGGCCTTGCTGTCCCTGCTGACCTTGTTGCCCCTGCTGGCCTTGTTGCCCTTGCTGGCCTTGCTGCTGTTGCTGCTGTTCCTTCTTCTGCCGGCGCTTGAGCGCGAGCTCGAGGTTCATGCGCGCGTCGTCGAGCTGCGGCTGATCCTTGAGCGCTTGCTTGTACGACTCGATCGCGTCGTCGAGCTTGTCTTGGCCGAGCAGCGTGTTGCCGCGGTTGTAGTTCGCCTGGCCGCGGATGCGCGGATCGCGTGACGTCGCCGCGGCCTTGAGGCTCTCGAGGCCGCGCTCGACCATCGCGTCGTGCTGCTTCTGGTCCTTGATGCCTTCGGCCTGCTTCAGCTCCGCGGTGCCGCGATCGTAGGCGAGGCCCGCCGGATCGACGGTGCCGTCGTGCGCGGCGCGGTCATACGCCTCGAGCGCCTTGGCGATGTCACCCGCGGCAAACGCCGCGTTGCCGGCTTCGACGTCCGGGTTCGCCGATCGAAACGGCTCCCAGCCCGCGAGCGCGAGGAGCAGCATCGGCGCGAGCCAGCGGCGCATGGGTCGAGCATGACACGCCCGCGTCATCAGTGCTCCTCCGGATATTTGCGCCGCCGACGGGTCGAAATCGCCGCCTCGATGACGAGCAGCATCAAGCCCGCGAACAAGAACGGCTGGAAGATGTCCTTCTTCTCGTCGACCTTCTTCGTCGCCAAGCCGCGGTTGACCGCGCGCAGCGCGTCGACGATCGGCATCGGATCGACCTCGCCGCGCTCGGACGCGATGAAGTAGCGCTTGGGGTCGCCACCCGCCTGGGCGAGCAGCTTCATCGCGGCGTCATCGCGCTTCGACACGACGGTCGAGCCGTCTTTCGCGTGCTTCGGCGTCGCGGTCGGCCGACCCTCGTAGTCCATCTCGTGGACGACACCGCCTTGCGTCGTGCCGATGCCGACGACGAACACCGCGATTCCGAGCTCGCGTGACGTCGCGACCTCGCGCAGCGCCTCGGTGTCGGAGTCGCCACCGTCGGTGAAGATCACGATCGCTTTGCCGCGCTCGACCTTCTCCTCGACGATGTCGTCGTTCTTCTTGTCGACGGGATCGAGGCTCTCGCCGGCGAGCGCATCGCCGCCATGGCCACGCCTACCGATGCGCGCGCACCCGAGGTCATCGTAGAGGTCCGGGCGGAGCAAGCAGCGCGACACGCGGAACACTTCGGCGAGGTTCGAGCCCGGCGGCAGGTCAGCCGGCCCGAGGTCATAAAGGAAGCGCACCGCGACCTGATGATCTTCGGTGACCGGGAAGTGCGAGGCCGCGCCCGCGAACACGACCGGACCGATGCGATCCTCGGGCAATTCGTCGACCAGCGCGGTCGCCAGCTCGCGCGCGCGGGCAAGCCGGTTCGGCTTGATGTCCTTGTCTTGCATCTCACGCGTCGCGCCGACATCGTCGACGAGCATCGACTTCGAGACGTCGAGCGCGACCACGAGGTCGAGGCCGTGCAGCTCGACTTTGCGTGTGCCGGCGATCTGCGGCCGCGCGAGCGACTATGCCGCGTTCGATCGCGGCTTCCAGACCGTGCGCACGAAGCTCGACACCACGAAGCGCACGGTCAGCGAGCGCGTGCCGGATCAGCAACTGTTCGTGCCGTTCGCAACGCTCGCGGCGTTGCTGAT
>DASUFX010000173.1:0-4403 GCA_036274355.1 Kofleriaceae bacterium
CCGAGGACCACGTTCGCCGTCTTGCGCGCGACGCCCGGCAGCTCGACGAGCGCCTCCATCGTCTGGGGGATTTCACCGTCGTGATTCTCGACGACGGCTTTCGCCATGCCGATCAGGCTCTTCGTCTTGTTCCGGTAGAAGCCGCTCTTGAAGATCATCTGCTCGAGCTCGGCCGGATTGGCCGCTGCGAGCGCGCGCGCGTCGGGATATTTCGCGAACAGCGCCGGCGTGATCGTGTTGATCATCTTGTCCGTGGATTGCGCGGACAGGATCGTCGCGACCAGCAGCTGATAGGGGTTCTGATGGTCGAGCTCGCAGACCGCGTCCGGCCATTTCTCGGCAAGCAAGGCGGCAATCTGCGCGGCATTCTCGGGGGTAGCGGTCGCAAGGCCGGCACGACGCGGGGCTGGCGTGCTATTCCGTCGGTGACCTCCCATGGCTGGCCGGCACCGTATCATTTTCTGCGCTGCGCTCCTCGCCGGCGCGTGCGGCAACAAGAAGGACGTCGAGCACGCGAAGCACTCGCTGTACGACACCGATTTCGCGATCGTCTACAACACCGCGCTCAGCGTCACGCGCGGCCAGTATCCGACGCTGAACGAGAATCCGGGCCCGGGAAAGATCTCGACCGCCTGGCACCAGGTGTCGATGGCGAGCAACCAGGACGATCTGTCGAACCCGCGCACGCTCGCGCAGCAACAGGGCGTGCAGACTGGCGCGGGTGCGAGCGCGGGCATGATCGGCGCGCCGACACGACTCGCATACAAGCGCTACTTCATCCGCTTCGACGTCACCGTGCTCGGTGGCCGCCCGTGGCGTGTGAAGGTCGTCGGTCACGCATCGGAATGGGATCCGGGCGCGGCATTGCCGTCGGAGCTGCGCGGTGCCGAGCGCCCGTCGTGGCTTGACGGTCGCACCGAGTCCTTGATGGTCGCGATCTACAAACAGCTGCGGAAGTTCGCGGTGCCGATGAAGGAAGAGGTCGAGGTCACCGGTGAGGACGATCTACCGAAGACCGATCCGTCGACGTTCACCGGTGTGCCGGCCGGCGCGGCGAAGCGACTCGCGTCACTCAAGGACGCACTCGCGAAGCGCGACTATACGGCGCTGCGCCCGCAGCTCGACGAGAACGTCGTGTGGAGTCTCGGCGGCGGCACCGGTGCCGACGTTGCGCTCGCGACCTGGCAAGCCGATCCGGGGACGTTCGAAGCGATGGTCGATGTGATCAACGGCGGCTGTGCGGCGAAGGGCGACAAAGAAGTGCGCTGCCCCGCGGGCGAGCCGCAAGCCGGCAAGTATCAGCTCGTGATCGAAGCGAAGGGCGACTGGAAAGTCACCTCGTTCGTCCGCGGCGAATAGCTACGGATTCGCGAACATGATCGACGCCATCGTCGCGTCGCAACCGTCCGCGATCTTCGCGCCGCTGTTGATGTCGACCGCGGTGAAATGCAGGTTCGTCGCCGAGCCCATGATCGGTGCGGTCGACGTCAGCGTCACCGTGCCGCTATCCGCGAAGTAGAACTTCGACGGCCCCGAGCCCGCGACGATGTCCGCGATGATGTGAACGCACAAGCCGCACGTCAGATAGCCGGCGTCGACGCCGCTGATCGTGAACGTGCCTGTCGCGACGCCGCCGGTGAACACGCCCTTGCCAGCGGTCAGCTTGAGGAAGAACGAATCGCGCGGCGGCCTGGCATCGAGTGTGGCCGACAGCGTGTTCGCGCCCATCGTCGCGCTACCGGCTAGCGAGCCGACCGCGCCGTAGTCACCTTTGATCAGGCAGCGCGCGGAGTCGTAGGTATCGGGCATTCCGCCGCCGGATGCATCGACCGTGTCCATCGACGACGAATCCGAGCAAGCAGCAGCGAGCAGCAGCACGAGCACGGGTCGCATGCAGACAATCGTCTCACAGCCGCCGGTGCGAGGTGCTCGCAGAACATCTCACGCGCTGACAGCTAGAACGTGCCGGCGAGCCCGAGTCCGGCGCCGTCTTGCATCGCTGCGGGTGCGACGACGGCGGTCACTGGACCGAGTTGCATCGCGCCGGGGGGACCCTGGTTGCGAGGCGGCGCGTCGGTCTTGTGGCGCGCGTTCCTCACGATCGTGTAGATGCCGTGCGCGAGCAGTGCCGCATTAGCCCCGCCGAAAATGGAGGCCGCCGGTAGTCCGCTGTGGCTGCTCAGCCCGTCGAGCGCGTCGCTGATGATGAAACGCGTCCACAGTACGGTGAACGTGCCGTTCCACAGGACCTCGCCGATGCCGTAGTTCATGCCGGGCTTGCTGCCAGCGATATCTTTGATCGCGAACGCGGCGGTGCCGCCGAGGTACAGGCCGCCGAGCACGTAGACCGTACCGGGATCAATGTCGCCATGATCTTCCGCAGCGGCGTGACGCGGCTGCGCGAGCGCGAGCACGACGACACAAGCAAGCAAGCACCGCATGACCTGATGGTGCCCATGGGCAGATGTAGGTCGGAAACGGTTCACGCGTTGTTCACGCGCGGCAATCGCCGGCAAATCACCGCTTCTCGACGACGATCAAGCAGTTCGAGTCGGGCAGCTCGGCCGCACGATCGTGCTCGTCGGTCAATTCGATCTTGCCGGCGAGGTTGTCGCGGTAACCGGGCTGGAGGTAGCTGCGCAGGTGCGTGGGAATCTCGACGACCTTCGCGGCGTCGGCGCCGACCCAGTCGACGATCGCCGTGACGTAGTCGTCGTACGGCAGGATGCCGTAGAGCTCGCGCACTTCGTACGGGAAGCTCGCCGGCCCCCACGTGTACGTGTAGAGAAACTCCATCGCGTCTGCGGTCGACAGCTCGACGCGATCGGAGGCGAGCTCGCGAAACGCGATGCGCCTGCCTTCGAACTGCATCACGTAGAGATCGAACGTCGAGCGCGAGTCGGGCGCGATGAAGCGGATGCGCCGCTTGCCCGGCAGCGGCATCACGCCGTCGCGGATCACGATGCGCCCACCTTGCTTCAGCGTGGTCCACGCCGCGCGGATCACGTCGCGCACGCTCTCGAGATGAAACTTGGTGCCGCCGCGTTCGGTGTACGAGTAGACCTCGTGCAGGATCGAGCAGAACACGACGGTGTCGACGCTCGCGCTGCCGACTAGCTCGGGCAGCACTTCGGCCGCGCCAAGCGCGACGCGCCATTTGTGATTGCCGGCGCGTGCGTGGGCTTCGAGTGCGGCGACTGCTTCCTGCGAGAGATCGACGCCAATGATTTCAGAGCTCGGGAACTTCGCTTCGAGCAGATCGAGCACCACGCCGCCGCCGGGCCCGATCTCGACGATGCGGCCGGGCCGCACGTACTCGAGCATGCGCTCCTTGTCGGTCTTCGCCGCGTTCATCGACGCGAGGTACGCAGCCTCGTTGTTGACGCGATCGAGCTCGTCTTTGCGCAGCCCGTAGAGGTCGCACAGTGCCTTCAGCATCTGGTGGAATGCGACCTGCGAGCGCGTCTCGTAGAGGCCGAGCAGCGTGACGAGCGCGGCGCTCTCGTCGGTATCGACGTAGTCGATCACGACTGCGTCCGGATCCGTCGCCGACGCGAGCTTCATCGACAGCGTGCCGAGTGGCCCGAGGCCGGCTGAGCCTGCCAGTAGCTCCGCGAACGAGCGCTGTGCGAGCGCCGCTTCGACAAGCCTCAGCCGATAGCGAACCGCCGAGCTATCGCCGTGCAGGCGCGCGATCAGCGGACGCAGCTGCGCATGCCACGGGCGCGAGACGTCGACGCCGATCTTCCTCGCGGCACCGACGGCGGCGGCGAGCAACCGCAGCTGCGCCGCGGGCGACAGACCGCTCGTCGCGGATTCGCAGTACCAGAGCTGACACGTCTGGAGCGCCGGGCCGAGCACCGCGAGGTCCTGATCGCCGAGCGTCGCGACTGCGGCGTCTACGCTCGCAGCCGGCTCACCCGCTTGTTGGCGCCCGGCGCGCAGGTTGCGCAGCCGCTCGGCGAGCCGCTTGCGATCGAGTGGCGGCGCGAGGGCGGCGAGCGCTGCGTATGGATCGGTCCACGGCGCCTGCGCCGAGACGATCGTGAGCTGATCGCGTACGCGGGCGAGCTTGCCGAGCAGCACGTCGTCGAGCAGGCCCTCACGCACCGCGGCCGTATCGCACGCGTTGAGCACGTGCAGGCCATCGACCACGAGTGCGGTCGCCTCGTGTGCCTGCAAGCCACCCCCGAGCACGCGGCCGAGCGCAGGCGCGAGCTCGCGGACTGCAGCAACGAGCGGTGCGAACATCATCATCGGTCCTTCGCCGCGTACGTGCTGGCCGGCGAGGCCATGCGCTTCCACCCACGCGACCGCAAGCTTCTGCAGCTGCGGCGACAAACTCCAGCCGCGTGCACGATCCGCTTTGCGCAGGATCGCCGCCGCCGCTTCGTTGTGCACCT
>DASUFX010000174.1:0-4919 GCA_036274355.1 Kofleriaceae bacterium
GTTGCAGTGCAGGCCTGGTTCTCGATGGATATCTGGTACCGGCCCGCCGTGGCGACGTGGACGCGCGAGCCGGGCGTCCTCCGCGAAATCCAGAAGTCGCAATCACTCCGCGCCGCGTTGCGCGCACTCGGCAGCGCCACCGAGACGTCGCACTGGCTCTCGCTCCTGATCGAGACCGTCTTCGAGTCGCCGTTCATATTTCTGTTTCCCGAGACGAAGGAGGCGTACAAGCTCACGGTCGACGGCGTGTCCGACATGGGCCAGCTCTCCGCGCTCGTCGCGCCCGCGTTGCGCGAGCCGCTAGCGCGCATCGGCATCACCGAGCAGCCCGACGAGGAGGTGCTCGAGGTCATGCGAGGCGATGGCCCACAGCAAGGCGAGGGCACGTACTCGTGCGGCTTTCATTGCTACGCGGTCGAAGCAACGGATCCGGGCAGCGGCATGCCGCGCGACGACGTCTTCATGTGGAGCGCGCCCGGCGGCACGGGCACACACAGCCTGCCGCCGGACTTCTTGCCCGGCACGCTGACGGAGGTCGACGGTGCGCGCGTGGTGCTCGTCGTCGGGCCGCAATCACCCGGCATGCGCTTCGTGCGCGTGATGCCGGCGACGCGCACGTTCGACGGCTTGATGGCGCGCGTATCGCCAGCTACGAAGTTGTCGGCCGATGACACGCGACGCTGGTTCGATGCAGCGAAACAGCGCGCTGTCTAACGAACGAGGCATATCGCTTGCTCTGTCGTCACATAGATGAAGGTCGCCATCCTTCTCAATGCGAGGGCAGGGGGCTTTACGCAAGTAGAATGCGAGCAGCGCACGCAGGAAATCCTCGCAGCGTGTCGCGCAGCTGACGTTCAGGCGACTGCGCACCTGTGCGACCCCGCGCGGCTGTCCGTCACCGCGCGCCAGATCGCACGCGACACAGATGTCGATGCTGTAATCGCGGCCGGCGGTGACGGCACGGTGAGCGCCGTCGCCGCGGGACTCCTCGGGACCAACGTCGCGCTCGGAGTGATTCCGCTCGGCACACTGAATCACTTTGCGAAGGATCTCGGCATCAAGGATGTCGAGACGGCGATCGCGGCAATCGCGAGCGGCGCGACGAAACGCATCGATGTGGGCGAGGTGAATGGGCGCGTGTTCATCAACAACTCCTCGATCGGTTTGTATCCGGAGCTCGTGGTCGAGCGCGAGACCGAGCGCCGGCGCAGCGGCCGCAGCAGGTGGCTCGCGATGGCCCGCGCCGCGCTGCGCACGCTGCTGAGGTTTCCGCTGCTCCACGTCGCGATCGCGCTGGCCGGCTCCGTGTTCTCGACGCACACGCCGTTCGTGCTCGTTGGCAACAACGAGTACGCGCTGAGCGTGCCCGACGTCGGCAGCCGGAAGCGGCTCGACGCCGGTCGCCTTTCCATCTACACGCTGCGCTCGACGAGCCGGTGGAGGATGTTCGCGATGATGGTGCGCTCGCTGCTGCGCCGGCGCGACCCCGAGCTCGAAAGGATCAGCGTCACACGCGCGGACATCGTCACGAACAAGCGCACGTTACGTGTCGCGCTCGACGGCGAGGTCACGCGCATGGCCCCACCGCTGTCGTATCGCAGTCGACCTGGTGCCTTGGTCGTTCTCGGAGGCAATGCATGAAATTGGTCATTCACATCAGCGATCCGCATTTCGGCCAGGCCGACCCGGTCGTCGTCGAGGCGATGCTCGACGAGATCAACGCGCTTAGGCCCGCGCTGGTAACGATCTCCGGCGACCTGACCCAGCGTGCGCGTCGCGCTCAGTTCATGGCTGCCCGCGAGTGGCTCGATCGACTGATCGATCCGTACCTGGTCGTGCCCGGGAATCACGACATTCCGCTGTACGACGTGATGCGGCGGTTCACGTCGCCGCGCGAGCGCTACATGCACTTCATCTCGTCCGATCTAGCGCCGAGCTTCATCGATGACGAGATCGCCGTCGTCGGTATCGACACGACGAAGACGCTCACGTTCAAACACGGCCGCATCACGCGCGAGCAGGCCGAACGCGTCGCCGCGCTGGTCGCGCCCCACACGTATCACTGGCGGATCCTCGTCATGCATCATCCGTTCGAGCATGCGTCCGGCTCGGAGGACGTCATGCCGTTGCTCGAGGCTGCGGGCGTCGACCTCGTGTTGACCGGTCACATGCACAAGACGCACTTCGACGAACCGGCCGAGCGCAACGACGCGCACACGCTGGTCAAGGTGCACGCCGGCACCTGCATGTCGACGCGGCTGCGTGGCGAGCCGAACGGCTATAACCAGCTGCACCTCGACGGTGACCACATCCGCATCGTCCATCGCGAGTGGCGCGACATGCGGTTCGTCGACGGTGCCCAGAAGACCTATCGACGGTCGGAGCGCGGCGGCGAGCGCATCGTCAAGGAGCCGCCGGCTCGGCTTCGTGTTCCGCAGCTACATCTCGTGCGCTAGCGACGTCCGCGACCGTTGTGCACGCAGGCGCCGCCCTCCCAATGGTGGGCAGGCGGGCACGACCGCGCGTACGAGCCGCGGCTGCTGGTCCGCGGACCCGTGCGGACGATGCAGCCCGCGAGCGGAGCTGCGATAGCCATCACGAGCACGAATGACAGTAGTTTCTTCATCCCACGATCGTAGTCCGCGATCGTGGTGCGATGCCACCCGCACCCCTACCACCTCGAGACGCTGTGATTACAGCGAATTCGTAGCGAGCGGGCAATTCGGCACAGCATGCCCGTCGGCCGCCATACCCGCCTTGTCCTTCGCGTCGGCGAATAGCTTCGTGAAGCGCGCGGTGAACGAGTCGACGACCTGACGGAGCTCGCTGCCCTTGTAGCGCGTGACGTTCTCGAAGCTCCACTTCAGCGCCTTCGCCGAGTAGTTCGCCGAGCCGTTGTAAAGCGCGGCGCCGGCCGGATCGTCCTGGTCGACGATCATGAACTTGTGGTGCATGAGCTGATAGATCTCCGGCGTGCCACGCCAGTAGCGGACCTGGAGGTCGAGGCCATACTTCTGCGCCGCGACCGAGAGGCAATCGCCGAATGCCGGATTGCCGAGTGCTTCGTCGCTCGCATCGAGCACGAGCTTGACCGAGTAAGGCTGGCCCGCGGTCTTCGCCTTCTTCGCGCGCGACACGATCGAGGTCACCAGAGCCGGATGCGCGAGCATGTCGGGCGCGATCGAGAGCGACTTCTTCGAGTTGTAGATCGCGCTTGCGACCTTGCCGTACGCGACCGAGTCGCCCGTCGCCAGCGTGCCGGTCGGCGGGAACCAGACGTCGTCGGTGTTGCACTGGTCGAGCGCGAGAATCGCGGTGCGGCGCTCGGCGTCGGTCTTCTGCGGCTGACCCGCGGCGACGCCGATCTCGAACATTTTGTCGATGTCGCACGTGAACGCCGCGATGCGCGAGCTGTAGCCAGGAGCGCGCAGCACCACGCTGTTCTCTTCGTTGACGATGAAGCCGGTGCTCGAGAAGTTGTTCGAGCCGGTGAACACGATCTGATCGTCGACCACGACGATCTTCGAGTGCATGATGCCGACTGCGGCGCCGACCGAGTTCGTGTAATGGATGCCGTCGAGGAAGCGCACCTGCGCGCCCTGTTGCGACAGCAGTGTCGTGCGGCTCGTCGCGTTGTTCTGCGCCTCATCCATCACGACCTTCACGGTCGCGGCCTTGTTCTGCATCGCCCACAAGAGCGCGTCGACGACCGGCTTCGTGCTCGACGAGCTCGAGATGTTGAAGTTCGACACCCGGATCGTGCCGCCTTGCTTCACGTCGTGGATCGCCGCGACCAGCATCTTCACCATCACGCTACGCGGCGCCATCTCTGTCGACTGCGCCGACGTGCACGTGTGGCCGCAGCCCGGATTGTTGAAGATGACGTACGACGCCGGCCAGCTGCCGAGCGCAGGCGGCTGCCACATTGCATCCGGGAACACGCTCGCGTTCGGGTTCGGCAACTCGCCGAAGCCCCCGAGCGGGCGCACGTTCAGGATCAAGCTCGCGCGCTTGGTGCCGGTGTTCTTGATCGTCAGCGTGTAGGTACCGTTGCCGCCGCTGTCCGCCGGATCGTGGACCGCGCCAGGCTCGGCGCCGGTGCCGACATCGATCTTCGAACCGTCGGGCTTCGTGATCGAGACATCGAGCATCTGATCGACATCAGCTGGCTGCGTGATCGTCAGCCGGAACGCCGCATTCGCGGAGAACGTGTAGCTGCGCGTCTTGCCCGCGTTGACGTAGGTCGACCTGTCGACGATCCCGAACGAGTCGCTCTTGCCATCGCCGATGTCGCCCAGGTCTTCGTCGCCCATGTTCTCGTCCGAGAGACACGCGGTGAGCGAGGTCGAAGCGAGGAGCAAACCGAGGAGCGGACGTACGAAAATCGGACGCATGTTGGCGCCGTCGGACTGCAACGAAGGTGCCGCTGGCCGGCATTCGGACAGTCGTCCCAGTTCCGTTACTTCACTCGCCTTTGTTACGGATTCGTTAGCGTTTCCCGGCCAATCGATAAGCCACTGACTGGCTCCTGTGGCCGCCGGCCGGACGCGCAGCCGGCCGTTCGCACGAAGTGCAGGGCGAGGAATGTCCGCAGGTTGTCTGCCGTCGTGCGCACGATTGTCCGCACGTACCGTCCGGGCACGTCGGTTGCTGAATGCGCCAGCCGATGCGGATTCTGCCCCTTCTGCTCCTGGCAACGGCCCCGCTAGCCACGATCGCTTGCGTCGCCGAAGACGATGGCGAGGACCTCGGCTCGGTCATCGATGGCAAAGGTGATGGCGCACTGATCGACGTCTCGATCACCGTGCCGAAGAAGTCGACCTCCGGCGCCGTCGGCGTCCGCAATTACACGGTGCACTCGACGAGCGACTTCGATGTCTCGCTCGACTACACGGGCGATCAGGCCGCCAAGCTCACGG
>DASUFX010000175.1:0-2109 GCA_036274355.1 Kofleriaceae bacterium
GCGCATTCAGTTCCTGCAGTTGCAACGACGCGCGACGGGTCCGCTACTCCGAACGCCTCGGCCGCGATGGCTTCCAGGCGAGCCAGCTCTGTCGGCTCCGGCAACCGATTGCGCGAACGCAGCGACGCGCGCGGCGCGGGATACGAACGCGGATTGATACCCGTCGAAAGATCGATCCACGCCTGCTGGACGTCCGGAAACAACGAGCGCGCAGCGCCGAGCCGCCCGCCATGATGGGCGAAGCGGCCCGCTGCGCTTTGCGTCTCGCTGTGCACGTCAGAATGTCTGACGCACTCCAACGAACACTCCACGCCCGGGCGTGCCGTAGCGTGCGATGGTCTCGTACTCCTCGTCGAACGCGTTCTCGATCCGGCCGAACAGCTCCAGGTCGTCGCGCAGGGCGTACGAGGCGCGGAAATCGACGACCGTGTAACCGTCGACCACGACGCTGTTCGAGGGGTCATCGAAGTTGCGGCTGACGTCGAGCACTGCAACCGTCGTCGTCAGGCCGAACGGCCACGCGTAGGTGACCTCGCCATTGAAGACCTGCCCCGGACGACGCGGCAGCTCGCGGCCGAAGTTCGCACCGGGCGTGCGATTGGTCGTATCCATGTCCGTGTAGTTCGCGTCGATGCGCAGGTGCTCGCCGATGTGGGCGACGAGCCCGAGCTCGATGCCTTCGGCCTCGGTCTTCGCGACGTTGTCGTAGAAGCCGAACGGCCGCGAGGTGCAGCGCGGATCGGTTGCCGGGAAGCATGAGACGAAATCGATCATGTCGTCGGTGTCGCGGCCGAAGTATGTCGCCGACAGCATCAGCGCATCGTTCAGAAGATGCTGCTCGACAGCCACGTCCCACGCATCGGCTTGCTCTGGCGCAAGCGCCTCGTTGCCGAAGTCGCTGAACAGCTGGAACAGCGTCGGAGCTTTGAACCCCTCGCCGTAGCTCGCACGCACCAGCGTCGTCGGCGTCGCGGCCCACGCGAGCGACGCGCCGCCTGTGCTCTCGCTACCGAACGTGTCGTGATCGTCGTAACGCAAGCCGGCGGTCAGCGTGAGCACGTCGATCGGCGAATACGACAACTGGGTGTAAACGCTGTCGAGTCGCGCATCGTGCGCCAGCGTCGCCGGGTTCGGATTGAACGCATCCGCGGAGCGCGTGTTGAGCTCCGAGCGCTCGGACTCGATGCCGAACACGCCGCCGAGCGTCTCGGTGAGCGTCAGGGTGCCCTGATATTCCCAGCGCTCGTTGCGACCGGTGGCGTCGAAGGTCGTCGGCACCGGCGAGTCGGGATCGATGTTCTGGCGATCGGTGTCCGTGTATGCGAAGCCGACGCGATTGTGCAGCTTGCCGCCGAAGGTTGACGCGTTGAGACCTGCATACGCGACCAGCTCGTCGGTGACGGCGTAGTCGCGCGTGTCGGACAGTGCGAATGCCGGCGCGGGGAAGCCGTCGAATTCGGCACGGCCGTGGCTGTAGGTCGAGCGCAGCTCGGCCGAAACCGCGTCGTTGATCTTCACAGTTCCGCGCACGTTTGCGCCGACGTTGCGATAGCCGTCCTCTTCCTTGCCGCCGAGATCGTCGTCGAGCGCGGAGACGCCATCCGTCGTCAAATATTTCGCGGCCACGCGCCACGCGAAACGGTCACCGCCCGCTTCGGCGCGCGCTTGGAAGTCGGCCGAGCCGCGCTCGCCGCCTTCGGCCGAATACGCTGCTGTCAGCGGGCCCTCGGGAATCGTGGTGACGACGTTCACCACACCGCCGATCGCCTGGCTGCCCCACAGCGTCGACTGCGGACCGCGCAGCACTTCGATGCGCATGTAGTCGCCAGTCAACAGGTTCGAAAAATCGAAACCGCCGCCGGCCGATGCCGGGTCGTTGAGCTTCACGCCGTCGATCAGCACGACGGTCTGATCCGACTCCGCGCCGCGAATGCGCAACTGCGTGGCGCCGCCAAGACCGCCATTGCGGCTTACGGTGACGCCTGGCGTGGTCGCGAGCAGATCGGCAACGGTGAGCTTCTGGCTGGCGCGAACCTCTTCGGGCTCGATCAACGTGACCGAGTTGCCGATGCGCGAGAGCGGCTGCTCGATGCGATTGGCTGTGACCAT
>DASUFX010000176.1:0-8004 GCA_036274355.1 Kofleriaceae bacterium
CTTGCAGTGCAACGACCGGATCCGTGAGGTAGAAGCTCGCGACACCACCAGTGCCCAGCGAATTCGGAGCAGTCTGGGCCGCCATGAGGTCGACATCGTTTGGCAGCGTGCTCTCACCGACGAGTAGCTGAGGGTCTTCACCTGGCGTCGTCGTGAGATCTTGGCCGAGGAAGCCGACGACACCCGGCACGTAGCTCCAGTCGTCGTTGTAATAAGTCCGCCACGTATCCGTCCACGGCTGATTGAAATAGAGCAGCTCCGGAGTCGAATTGGCGGCTCCGATGCGCGGCGCGAGCAGTGCCGCGGCGATCACGACGAAGAAACAGCGCTGCACGGCGAGCCCTCATTGTAGTCGATCGTCCGTGACGACCGAATGTGCGCGTTCGCCCGACAGCAACAAAGTGCTGCGGCTCAGTTCCAGGCGCTTGCGCTGATCCGGATATAGACGATGCGCGTCGTGCTCGGCGTCGAGCTCGGTGCCATCGCGAGGATGTGCGTCGTGCCCTGGGCGTCGATGATCATGTCGAGCGGTGTCCCCTTCGACATCGGGAACGTTCGGACGTGCCAGCCGGTCGAATCGCGATAGTGGTCCTCGAACGTGAGCGAGTTGGTCTGCGGCATCGACGCGAACAGGATGTGGGGTCGGCCGAGCTGATCAGCGGCAGTGACCATGCGCTGGGTCGACCACGATGCGCTGCTCGACATGCAGCTCGTGTACGGCAGCCACGACAGGTCGGCGACGTTCTCGACGACCCAGCTCGAGCCGTTCCAGCGGTGCGCCTTGAGCCAGCGCTGGTTCGACGTACCAAAGCCGTCCTCGAACGTGATCACTTCGCCATTCGCGAGCGCGAGCGGCTCGTGCGAGACCGGATAGACGCACGTGCCGGTCGTCGCGACGTCGTACATCGTCTGCCAGTTCGACGGGCCGACGCGCTTCGAGAGCTTCAGGTTGTACGACGTGTGTCCCGACGCCGGCGTGATCGTCGTCAGGTAGACGTCGCCGTTCGACGCGTACGCGAGCCGCATCGGATACTGCGTGTTCATGTTCACGAGCGGCTCGTTCGTCGTCCAGCCGCTGGGCGAGCCGACGTAGTAGCGGTAATCGCCAAAGCCGCTGCCAGCGACGAGCGCGTGCCAGTTCCCGCCGCCGCGAATGACATCGTAGTTGTAGTACTGCGTTCCGTACGCCATCGACCAATTCGAGCCGCTCTTCGTCGCCTCGGCGAACGTGCCGCCCGTGGTGTAGTAGCGGTGGTAGTACTGGTGGAGCGCACCGCCGTCGTACGCGAGCACGAAGCTCTCCGGTGTCTCGCCGGCCTGGATCTGATCCCACTGCTCGAGCAGGCTGGTCGTCCAACTCGTGCTCGGGCGGCTCGCGTACATCGCGTAGGCGTGCGCCATCGAGTGGTTCGTGACCGGGTCGGTGTAGTTGATGCCGTAGTACCAGGTCGCGTGCGGCTGGCCATTGCCGTCGAGCGCGAGCGAGCCGGTGTCGATCCGCTCGGTCGTCGTCGTGACGAGCTGCACCACGGCGCAGCTGCACACCGATGGCGAACCGCTGCACGAGCAGTCCTGTTCGACCTGACAGCTCGCGCTGCAGCCGTCGTTGCTGTTCGCGTTGCCGTCGTCGCACGCTTCGCTGCCGACGCGCATGCCGTCGCCGCAGACCGGCGTGCAGAACGACGGACTGCCGCTGCACGACCAGCCGCTCTCGGGCGCACACGAGCTCGAGCATCCGTTGCCATTTGTCGTGCCGCTGTCGTCGCAGCCTTCCGGCCCTTCGACCTTGCCGTCGCCGCACGTGTAACAGCCGCTCGAATCGATCTGACAGCTCGAACCACACTTCAGCGTGCCGCTCGTCCGGTTGTAGTCGGTGCAGTCGAGGCCCGATTGGATCTGCGAGCCATCGCAGAGCTCGACGGGATCGAGCTGGCCGTTGCCGCACGTGACAAGCGGCGCGCATTGATCGTAGGCCCACTGGCAGCTCGAATTGCACGGCACCTGACCCGGCTGATAGCCCATCGGTGCGCACTCGGCGGTGGCAGCGAGCGCGGCGTCGCATGCTTCGCCGCTGTCGACCTGGCCGTTGCCGCAGTTCGTACACGTGCCGCTCGGCGTGCAGACCTCGTTGTTCACGCAGCCCGACACGATGTGATCGCCGCTCGCGCAGTCCGGATCGGGCACGCCGCAGTTGCAATGACAGACGACGCCGTCGCCGTAGCCGCGCGGATCGCACGTCCAGCCCGCTGGCGGTCCGCTCATGCCAGCGTCGGGCGCTGTGTCGTTACCGCCGGTGCAGCCGGCGAGCGATGCGAGGACGAATACGGCTACGACAACCACAGAACGCGAGGACGCCATGCCCCCACAACGTGCGAGGCGCCAGAACTGGGAACTATTTCAGGCGACTCCGATGCCCATTGACGGGGGCCCCATGCGTACACACAACTTAGGACATCGCGCCGACTACCTGGCGCAGACTGTTCGGAGGCAGAAATGCTTTGGACCATCCTGATCGGTTTTGTCGTGGGTGTGCTCGCGCGTGCGATCAAGCCGGGCGAGCAGGCGATGGGCTGGATCTTGACGACGTTCATCGGCGTCGGTGGTGCGGTGCTGGCCACGTTTATCGGCCAGGGACTCGGTTGGTATGCGTATGGCGCTCGCGCAGGGTTTCTCGCCTCGATCGGCGGCGCGATCCTACTCTTGGTGATCTACGAGGCCATCAAGCCGCGGCTCGCCAAGAAATCCGAACAGCCTGAGTGAACCTCGTGAGCTAACTTCCGTCGACAGGTGGGAATGATCCCTGTCGCAGCCGGATCGGCCCAAATCCGGACTAGTCTGCTGGGATGGCTGTGCCGTCGGAACCCGCGAGCACGATCGCGTGGAACTGCCCGACCTGCGGCCGTTCCTACCCGGCGGAGTTCGCGGTGTGTCCGCTCGATGCGACGCCGCAGGGCGAGCTCGGAAAGCCGGGCGACCCGCAGATCGGCGTCGTGTTGGCGCGTACGTACAAGATCGTACGCGTACTCGGTGCGGGCGGCATGGCGCGGCTCTACGAAGCCGAGCACCTCCGCATCGGCGCTCGTTTCGCGGTCAAGATCATCCACGACGAGCTCGCGCGTGAGCCGAGCTTGCTCGCTCGCTTCGAACGCGAGGCGCACGCGGCTGGCCGCATCAGATCGGATCACGTGGTCCGGTTGGTCGATGTCTTGCGCACGCAAGACGAGCGGCCGTGCATCATTACCGAGCTCCTCGAAGGCGAAGACCTGCAAGAGCGGCTCGATCGCGTCGGCAAGCTGAGCGTCGCCGAAGCGATTCCGATCGTGCGTCAGATTTGCCGCGGTGTTGCGGCAGCGCATGCAGTCGGCATCGTGCACCGCGACCTCAAGCCGTCGAACATCTTCGTGTGTCCGCGCGAAGGTGAGCCACTCGTGAAGGTGTTCGATTTCGGCGTCGCGAAGATGGAGGACGACGAGAAGCTCACGCGCACTGGCGCGGTGATGGGGACGGCCGCGTATATGGCTCCCGAGCAGGCGCGCCATGCTGGGAACGTGGGGCCGCTCGCCGACGTCTACTCGATCGGCGCGATCCTCTATCACATGCTCGCCGGGCAGCCGCCGTACGGAAGCTTGCCAGCGGTGAGCCGCTTCGCGCTGCTTCTGAATGAAGAGCCGGCGCGTCCGCGCTCGATCGAGCCATCGATTCCGGAGGGTGTCGAAGCTGTGATCCAGCACGCGATGGCGCGTGATCTGGCGTCGCGCATTCCGTCCGCGCTCGAGCTCGAGCGTCAGCTCGCGGTGTTCGATGCACCGTCGGCGGCTCCGACGCCGATTGCGGTGCAGGTCAGTGAAGCGACCGCACAAGGCATCGCGCTGCGCGCACGCATCGCACGCCCGACGGCGGTGATGGTCGCTGCTGCTTCGAGCGTTGCCGCGGGGGCGTGGCTCGCTGGATTCCTTGGATCGCTGCTCGAGCCGATGCGACGAGGTGAGCGCACGTTGCTCGCGATCCTCGCGCTCGCGGCGGTGATCGGCGTGGCGACTCTGCACGTGCGCGCGTTGCGTGCAGCGTGGGCGAGCACGCCTGCGGTCGGTCGCTACATCGCGCCGTTCGCGCGTGCGTTGATCGGCGGCGTGATGACGTTCGGTGCTCTCGAGCTGATCCGGCTCGGTTGGTTCTCGATCGCACACTCGAGGTTGTTCGGAGTTGCGATTCAGCTCGTCGGTGCAGGCGTCGCGGCGGTGCTCGGGCTCGGGTGGCGAAGATGGAAGCTCCACACGCGACTCGGTCGCGGGATGGGCTAGCATCGGGGCGGTATGCAAGAAGGCTCGATGATCGGGGGCCGCTATCAACTCGTCGACTTGGTCGGCGAGGGCGGCCTCTCGACGGTGTGGCACGGCGTCACCCGGTCGAGCGAGGTGTTTGCGCGTCCCGTCGCGATCAAGGTGATGAAGCGCTCGTTCACGGCCATCGGCGGGCCGTACCTGTCGATGTTTCTCGAAGAAGCGCGCATCGGCGCGACGCTGCAGCACGCAAACCTTATCCAGGTGCTCGACTTCATCGTCGAAGCGACTGCCGCCGGGCCGGAGTATTGCCTCGTTCTCGAGTGGGTCGATGGCATCGATCTGAAGTCGATGCTGCAAGTGCATCACAAGCTCGGCACGCCGACGCCGTGGGGCGTGATCGCGGCGGTCGCGCTGCGCGTGTTGCGTGGGCTTGCAGCGGCGCACGAGCGACGGCTGCCTGACGGCACGGTATCGCCGGTGATTCACCGCGACGTGTCACCGCCGAACATCCTGATGGCGGCCAATGGCGACGTGAAGCTCGCCGACTTCGGTATGGCGCGCGCACGCGATCGCATCGCGGAGCAAACCGCGCCGGGCCACGTCAAAGGCACGCTGTCGTACCTGGCGCCCGAGCTGCTCGTCGGTGTACCGGCGACGCCGGCGAGCGATATTTTCTCGATGGGCTGCACGATGTGGGAAGCACTTGCGGGGCGGCGGCTCTTCTACACGGAATCTGACGCCGAGACGTTTGCGCTCTTGAAGGCGTGCAACGTGCCGCCGCTCGATCAGATTCGCAGCGACTTGCCCGTCGCACTTGTCGAAACGATCCATGAAGCACTCCAGGCGGATCCAGCGAACCGGTTTCCGTCTGCGCGCGCGATGGTGCACGAGCTCAGCGAGATCATGCGACTCGACGATACGTGGGGCGACGCCGACGTGATCGTCGGCAATGCGGTGACCGAGGCACGCGCGGCACGTCAGAAGCTCGCCGCCGAAGCCTGAGCAGCAGCCACGGAATGCTGGAATTGCAACCAGCTCTCGCCCACAATGGTTCGGCATGGGGCGTGGGTGGCCTGTCGGGTTCGTTCTGGCCGTGCTCGGCTGCGGACGGATCGGCTTCGACGCCGTCGGCGGTGGCGTGGCCAGTGACGCTAATACGAATCCGCCGCCGGATGGTTTCGGACCTGCCGCGACAGGCTGTGGACCGCTGCCTCCGACGGGCTCGGTCGTGTACGTCGCGACGACCGGCGATGACAATAGCGGCGATGGGACGATGGGCTCGCCCTATCGCACGATCCAGAGGACCTACGATCGCGTCGCGCCGGGCACGACGATCCTCGTGCAGCCGGGCGTCTACGCGACGCCGCTCGATCTGACGCGCACGGTGTCGCCGGAGCGGATCGCGATCGCTGCGGTGACGCCGTATACCGTGACCGTGGAGGACCTGTCGCAGCCGCTGTCATGCTCGGGCTGCACCGGTCTCGTGCTCGATGGGCTCTACGTGCACGCGACCGGGTCGGGCGGCTTGCCGGTCCTGCATATCAACGGGGGGCAGGACGTCGTGATCCGCAACTGCATCGTCGACAACAGCGGCTCGAGTGCGACGATTCGGCTATCGGGTGATCCGGTGAACGTGACTGTGCTCCGCAACATGGTCTTCGACGGCAACCCGCCGCTCCATGCTGCGCAGATCACCGACGTGTCGATCGTCGACAACCTGGTCGTGCACACGCGCATGCTCAACGGGCCGCTGATGTGGCTTGAGTCCCCGCTCGGTGGGACGTCGCGGATCCAGCGAAACATCCTCGCTGGGTTTCGTGGCTGCATTGACTGCGGCATGCTCGAGATGCGCCTCGACACCGGAACGCGCGTCGAGAGCAACCTGCTCGTGAGCAGCACCGCGCAATCGGATGGTGCGTTCAAGCTCGAGGGGCCCATCGACGCGACCATCCAGTTCAATACCGTGGTCGGTGATGTTCCGGGCACCGCGTTCGCGCTCACCGGCACCGAGTACAACGCCACGCCGGTCTCGAGCCTCATACTCAGGAACAACGTGTTCGCCGATCCGACGGGCACGCTCGGCGACTTCTCGGACGGCACTACGACCGACATCCCGAGCCCGGTTCTGATGAGCAACGCATACTGGAACAACGGCGCGGCGATGCCGCCCGGCGTCAACGACTCCGTCGATTGGACGAACGACCCGCAGGCCGTGCTCGCCGACCCAGAGCTGCCGAGCTTCGCAGCGTTCACGCCGCCGGTGTGGGACGCGGCGAACCACCAGTTTGCCGACGGGTCGAAGACGATCTGCGACGAGTTTTATCGCATCGCACTTTCGTACGGCATGCCGGCCGCGGGCAGTCCGCTTGTCGGTGCGGCGACGGGTCCTGATCGACCGCTCGACTTGCTTGGCTTTGCGCGCACGAAAGGTGCGATCGGCGCGCTCGAGCCGCAGTGACGCCATCGCTATGCGCTCGTGCACGCGTTGCGACCCGGACCGTGACCGCTACGAATGCGGTGCGATCGCGAACAAGAGGTCCCAGCCGCCGCCGGGAATCGGCGTCGTGCCGTCGCTGAACGAAACACCCGTCATCGTGCCGGTGAGCGGGCCGCTCGCACCCTTCGTCGCTTGCAGCTTGTACGCGATGACCTGGCACGTCCAATCCCAGTGCGGCGGCGTATCGCCGCGATCGCCGACGAACGTGAGCAGCTGAAAGCCCGAGGGCAGCTCGTAGGTGTTCTGGCCGTTCTCCGGTGTCCAGTCGGCACCGGCCGCATAGATGAGCAAGCTGTTGTCGGCGGTTGTCGACAGGCCGGCCGAGCCGATATCGGCTGGGTTCGTCGGCGTCTGATGATCGGTCGGCACCGCAAACTCGATCGGACTTTGCGGATCGTAACCGGTGACCGCGAGCAGCGACACCGTCGCCGCGGAGCTCGACGACACGCCGACCTTGTACATGCCGGCATACGTCTGCGGTTCGCTCGCGGCGATCTTCCAGCCGGCGACGTACGTCTGGCCATCTTGGCCATAGAAGCGCTGCAGGATCGGCGTGAAGCCCGTCGGCAGGTTCCAGAAGTCGTTAGAGCCATTGTCGACATTCGCGATGAACAGGACCAGATCGCCATCGACGATGCCGGCAGTCGGAATCGAATAGCCGGCCTTCGTCATCATGTACGTGCCGAACGCCTGGCCGTCGCTGCCGCCCTCGCGGTACGCGTTCGCGATGTGGCGCACGGCGAGTGGACCGATGCTGCCATCCGGCGTATCGGCGCCCGCGTCATCGCCGCTGCCGCGGAACGCTGGTATCGACACGCATCCGGTCAGGAGTACAGCAGCCACGGCCCAGCGCATGTTTCGCCGAGTATAGGGCGCAGCTAGCCGATTTGCGCACTCGTGATTCGGGCTTATTCGCCGGTCGTGCACGCAGTATGCAGTGCATCACCACATGCCCACGCTATCCAAGCACCAGCGCGACTCAGGCGAATCCCGTGCGGCGAAAGACGCAATGCGGTTTCTGAGCTGGTCGAGCTTTATTGCGGCCGTGGTCGTCCTGCTTCTTCTGGCCATCATCGTCATGCGGATGAGCTGACGGTCGATCAGCGGCTCGCGAGCAGCGACATGTGCGCCGGGAACGATCCAGCCTCGTCGGACGGAGCCGGGATCGTCAGCGCCGCCAACTTGGTCGCGACGCAGTCCGCGAACGCCGACGGTGTGGGTGCC
>DASUFX010000177.1:0-11815 GCA_036274355.1 Kofleriaceae bacterium
TCAGCATCTCTGGCTCGACGTCGCGATATCGGCGCGGCGGCCTCGACGCACCGTGGACGAGCGCTGAAACGCTGTGCGAGATGGATGGCGTCGGCATCATGCGTCGCACGCATCTCGCCGTGATTCAGGACGAGGTCGAGAGGACGCGCCTGTTCACGACGCTCGGTACGAATAACCTCAAGAACTTCTGGATCGGGCTTTCGGATCGCAAGACCGAGGGCACGATGAAGTGGGTCACGGCCGAGCCGATCGGCGTTCCGCAGGACGGCGAGGATCCGCCGTGGGCGGCTGGGCAGCCGGATAACAACTCGATGCAGACGGGCGGCCAGGATTGCGTGCGGATGATCGCGCCGCTGTCCACGGAACAAGGCCTCTTCGACGACGTCGAGTGCCTCGCAAACTTCGACTTCGTGTGCGAGTGCGATGACTATCCAGCGGTGCTAGCGAACTTCTAGCTGCTCTTCGCAGCTTCGCGGAGCGCGTCTTTCAGCGCGGTCATCAGCGTGTCTTTGCCCGGCTCACCGGCGATGCGCGGGACCACCGCGATCGAGACATCGGGAATCTCGGTAGTGCCATCGCTGACGATGCGGTCCGAACCGACCCAGCCCACGGTGACGTCCGCGGTCGGCGGACCGACGTAGCCGAGGACCCGAATGACCAGCTCGCCGAGCTTGGCCGACGTCGGCACGCGCCGGATCGTCCAATCTCCATTGGTCTCTTCGCTCTCTGCGGCGCCGATGGCCGCGAGGCCGTCGAGCCAAGGGCCCTTGTCCTTGGTGACGACGGTCAGCTTGACGTCCAAAAATCCGGGAGTGTCCGTCTTCATGGGGGGCGCCCGAGACGCTAACACGTGGATCTCGTTCGATCAGGCCCTTTGTCGGTCGTCTTGGCTTTCGGGAGCCGCTGTGCAATAACGCCCGCGGAAACAACTAGGTAGCGTCGTAGGTCAGCAGGGATCGCGTAGGTTTGATCGTTCCGTCGAGCTCTCGAACACTCGAGAGCTGGATAGAGGGTTCAGGCCGCTCGATCGAAGCGCCCCACGACGTGATTTGAAAAAGGACACGTTCAATGGGATTCGTTCGTGAGACCGCCATCGTCGGCGGCAAGGAAATCATTATCGAGACGGGCAAGTGGGCCAAGCAGGCCGGTGGCTCCGTCGTCGTTCGCTGCGGCGACAGCATGGTGCTCGTCACCGCCGCCGGTTCGCAGCAGCCGCGCGACATCGACTTCATGCCGCTGACCTGCGAGTACCAGGAGAAGTTCTACTCGTCGGGCAAGATCCCCGGCAGCTTCTTCCGCCGCGAGGGTCGCAGCACGAACGCGGAGATTCTGGTCGCGCGTCTCATGGACCGCCCGGTTCGCCCGCTGTTCCCGAAGGGCTGGTTCATCGACACGCAGATCATTGCGAACGTCGTGTCGTTCGATAAGGAGAACGCGACGGACGTGCTCGCGATGACGGGCGCCTCGGCGGCGCTCACCATCTCGGACCTCGTCTGGGAAGGCCCGCTCGCGGGCGTGCGCGTCGGCCGCATCGACGGTCAGTTCATCGCGAACCCGACGTTCGCGGAGCGCGAGAAGAGCGAGATGGACATCGTTGTCGCGGCCAGCAAGGACGCGATCATGATGGTCGAAGGCGAGATGAACGAGCTGCAGGAGGACGTCGTGATCGACGCGCTCCTGTTCGCGCATCAGGCTGTGCAGCCGCTCATCGAGCTGCAAGAGCGCCTGCGCGCGTCGCACGGCAAGGAGAAGCGTCCGTTCGTGAAGCCCGAGACCGACGCGACGCTCGCCGACCGCGTGAAGGAGCTCGCATGGGACCGCATCGCCGAGGCGATGCAGACCAAGGACAAGAAAGAGCGCCGCAACAAGCTGAGCCAGACGCACCTCGACACGCGCAACGCGCTCGTCGCCGAAGGTCAGCCGTGGTTCGGCAAGAACAAGGAAGTCGACACCGCGTTCGGCAAGCTCGAGAAGAAGTGGGCGCGCGGCCACACGCTGAAGACGCGTACGCGCATCGACGGCCGTAAGCTCGACGAAGTTCGCCCGATCATGATCGAGACGAACGTGCTGCCCCGCGCGCACGGCTCGGCGCTGTTCCAGCGTGGCGAGACCCAAGCGCTCGTCGCGGTGACGCTCGGCACGAAGTACGACGAGAAGAAGCTCGATACCCTGCGTGGTGACGAGAAGCGCACGTTCTACATGGACTACAACTTCCCGCCGTTCTCGACGGGTGAAGTGAAGCCGCTGCGCGGCCAGTCGCGCCGCGAGGTCGGTCACGGCTTCCTCGCCGAGCGTTCGGTCGAGAGCGTCGTCCCGATCTACGAGGACTTCCCGTACACGATCCGCGTCGTCAGCGACATCCTCGAGTCGAACGGCTCGTCGTCGATGGCGTCGGGGTGCGGCGGCTCGCTCGCGCTCATGGATGCGGGCGTTCCGACGAAGGCGCCGGTCGCGGGCATCGCGATGGGCCTCATGAAGGAAGGCGATGACTACGCCATCCTGTCGGACATCCTCGGCGACGAGGACCACATGGGCGACATGGACTTCAAGGTGACGGGCACGCGCCGTGGCATCTGCGCGCTGCAGATGGACATCAAGGTCGACGGCCTGACCCGCAAGATCCTCGAGGAAGCACTCGAGCAAGCGAAGCGTGGCCGCGTCCACATCCTCGACAAGATGGATGCGGCGATCAGCGCGCCGCGCGACGAGGTCTCGATCTACGCGCCGCGCATCGTGACGGTGCAGATCAAGCCGGACAAGGTCCGCGACATCATCGGCCCCGGCGGCAAGACGATCCGCGCGATCCAGGAGCAGACCGGCGCGCAGATCGACATCAACGACAACGGCACGGTGTCGATCGCGTCGGCCGATGCGAAGAGCATCGAGCAGGCGCAGGCGCTCATCTCCGGCCTCACGATGGAGCCCGAGGTCGGCCAGTTCTACAACGGCATCGTGAAGAAGATCGTCGAGATCGGCGCGTTCGTCGAGATCATGCCGGGCACCGATGGTCTCCTTCACATCAGCGAAGTCGCGAAGGAGCGCATTCGCTCCGTCGAGGACGTGCTGTCGGAAGGCGACGAGGTCATCGTCAAGTGCATCAAGGTCGACCGTGACGGCAAGATCCGTCTGTCGCGCCGCGAAGCGCTCGACGCGAACCCGGGTCCCGAAGAAGTTCACAACTTCGTGATCTGATCGATCGCGGATCGATCACCATCGCGACCGGTGCACACATTCGGTCGCGATGCTGCACACGAGCGTTCGCACTGGAGCACTTCAACTGCAGCAGGCAGCGCGTGTGAGCGGGAGCAGCTCTTGCAGCCTGGGGCCGCATGCGTTCGGTTCTCTCGTTCATGCTGTGCGTCGCAGCGATCGGCCTCGCATCGACGGCTGCGCACGCGCAAGACACGTGGTCGGATCCGCATCCCGGCATGCGCCGGCTGCATCGGACCACCGCCGACCAGAACATCAACGTGCTGGTGGTCGATCTGTGCGCGAGCGGCGTCAGCGTGCGCGCGACGAAGACCGGCGAACGGCAACGAACCGTGTCGAGCTTCGGTGCGCTTGTCGGCGCCGAGGCCGCGATCAACGGCGACTTCTTCAGCTTCGAGACCTACGGCACGAACGGCCCGGCGATGAGCGGCGGTGCCGCGTGGGGCGGCACCGATCACAACTACGTCGCTCCGGTGCAATTCGGAGCGTATCGCGTCGCCTTGCCGCCGCACGAAGCGACAGGCGGTGTCGAACCGTGGGCGCGCGAGGTGGTGAGCGGCCACCCGACGTTGCTCGTTGCTGGCGCTCCACGCAACAACAACGGCGACACGCTGTGCACTGCGCGGCATCCACGGACCGCGCTCGGGCTCTCGGCCGATAAGGAGAAGTTGTTCTTGGCGGTCGTCGACGGGCGCGCAACCGGACGGATCGGGATGACGTGCGACGAGCTCGGTGCGCTGCTCGAGGGTCTCGGTGCGAGCGACGCGGTGAACCTCGACGGCGGCGGTTCGTCGACGATGTGGCTCGCAGGAACCGGCGTGCTCAACTTCCCATCGGACGGCGCACAACGTGTCGTCGCAAATCACCTCGCGATCAACGCGACCGGCACCGGCGCGGCGCCGAACTGCCCGCATCCGAAGTTCGCGGCGACGTTTGTCGGCAGCGAAGCGCCGATGGAAATGACGTCAGGTGACGAGGCCGTCGTGTTTCTCGAAGCGACCAATGATGGCAACGCGAGCTGGGACATCACGCAGACGCGCGTCGGAACCCAAGACCCGCAGGACCGCGACTCCGCGTTCTTCAAAGCGGAGAACTGGATCGCTCCGAATCGGCCGACCGGCGCCGATCACACCTATGCGCCCGGTGCTACCGGCAGGTTCACGTGGGCGATGGTCGCGCCGGAGGTCGAGAAGTCGACGATGTTCGACGAGACGTTCCAGCTCGTGCACGAAGGGGTCGCGTGGTTCGGCGAGAAGCGGACGATGACGATCCTCGTGCACCCGCGCAGCGGGCCGACCACCGACGACGGCGATGGCAGCGGAAGCGACGATGCACCGAGCAACAGTGGATGCAATGCGGCCGATGGTTCACCGACGTGGCCGCTGGTCATGATCGTGTTGCTCGCATACTGGCGCCGACCTCGCCCTGATCGTCTCGACCGAGCGCGACGGTAATCCCGAGCTCTACGAGACACAGCGTTAGCTGGACGGTACGATGCTAGGGTGGGGCAGGTCGCGTCGCTCGGTAGTCGAGGCCTAGCGGCCACGCTGTGGTTCGTCGTCTGGGGGTGTGGGCGCGTCAACTTCGATTCGCGTAGTGACGCGAACGACGCGAGCGATGCGACCGGTCAGCTCGGCCCGCCGATGGTCGTTGGCGAGCTGACGGTTGGCGGTGTTGATGCCGACGATCCGACGCTGACTGCCGACATGCTCGAGATCTATTTCGCGTCGTCGCGACCGGGCGGCGTGGGATCGGGCGACATCTGGCGCTCGATTCGCAACAGCGTGGACGAACCATGGCAACCACCGGTGGTGGTCACCGAGCTCGATAGCGCGAGCGTCGAGGAAAGCCCGGGGATCACGGCTGACGGTCTGGAGATGTACTTCACGAGCGATCGCGGCGGCGGCAACGATATCTGGGCGAGCACGCGACCGACGCGCGGAGACATGTGGGCTGCGCCGACCGTCGTCGCCGAGCTGTCGACCGGCTCGGGCGACTTCCAGCCGCAGCCATCGGCGACAAAGCTGCGCATCGTGTTCTATCGCTCGTCGGGAAACCGCGACATCTACGAGGCGACGCGCACCGCAGTCGGCGCAACGTGGCAGTCGCCCGCCGTGCTCGCGAACGTCAACAGCGCGGCCGGCGATCGGAGTCCGTGCCTCGATGGCTCGGAGCTCACGATGGTCTTCAGCTCGGATCGCGATTCGGCGACCGCGGACGTGCAAGACCTCTATCTCGCGACACGTGCCAGTCTCACCGACCCGTTCGGTGCTGCGCAGCCACTGACCGACCTCAACTCCCAGTTCGACGACGACAGTGCGTGGCTCTCATCCGACGGCCATGTGTTGTTTTTCAGCAGCGATCGCAGCGGTACCAGCGAGATTTACGTGACCCAGCGCTGACTCGTGGGTGTGCTCCGTCAGCTGTATTGAGCGCCGCGATTCGGTACATTCAGGGGCGTGACTACCCCCCGCGTGCAGATCCGTCGGCTTCGCCCCGATGCGATCGTGCCGCGCTATCAGACCGCAGACGCGGCGGGCATGGATCTGCACGCCGCACTCGATCAGCCGATGCAAGTCGCGCCCGGCGCCGTCGCCGCGGTGCCGACCGGGCTCGCGATGGCGATCCCACGCGGCTTCGAAGGACAGGTGCGGCCGCGGTCGGGCCTCGCGCGCAAGCACGCCATCACCGTCGCGAATGCGCCTGGAACGATCGACGCCGACTACCGTCTCGAAGTCATGGTGTTGCTGATCAATCTCGGTCGCGAGCCCTATGTGATCCAACCCAACGATCGCGTAGCACAGCTCGTGATCGCGCCGGTCGTGCAGGCCGAGCTTGTCGAAGTAGCCGAGCTTGACGAGACAGCGCGCACCGGCGGATTCGGATCGACGGGGCGGTGAGCGAGCGATGAGCGCGCGTTCGAAGAAACCAACCTCGAAGGGGCAGGCGCCACCGCCGTTCACCGACGAGAACAAGAAGACCGTCGTCTACGATTCGAACAAGGGCAAGAAGTCGGGCGGGCAGTACGCGGAGCCGGATCCGACCGTCGTCGACGGTCCGCTCGGTGGCGCGAAGATGTACGAGAAGCCGGCGCCAAACGCTGGACCGACCGTGCTCGAGAAGCCGCGACCGCCCGTTGTCGCGGTGTCGAAGAAAGAGCAGTCCGCGCCGATCAAGGCGATCTCGATGAAGACGCCGAATGATCAACAAGCGCCCGCGCCCGAGAAGACACCGATGCTCGCGCGGCCGAAGCTGCGCGCGGTCTCGGAGGTGATGCCGGCGCAGACGCCGCAAAACCTCGGCAATCTCGCGCAGCCGTACGATCCGAAGGAAGCGCGCTCGCGTGCGATGCGCGAGTACGTGATCTGGGGCTGCGTCGCCGTGATCCTCGCGTCGGCGATCGCGCTCGTGGTCTGGTTTGCAGCGCGCTAGGGCAGGGACGTGCAGGTCGCCGTGCCGCCGGAGCGCACGCGTGCAAATTTCAGCGTCGTCGAGCCGGCGCTGTCGAACCAGGCCCACACGATGTCCCCGTTGAGATGATCGCGGAACGGATCGTCGCGCTCGCCCCACTTCGCAGTCGTGATCGTCGTCGGTCCTTCGAGGAAGTTTCCGGTCGCGGACACGCGCGCGAGCGAGTACGTGGTTCCGCTCGACCAGCCAACGACGTATTGCTCGGTCGCGTCGCCGTCGGGCTTCCACCGCGCGATCGACGAGTTCGCCTCGTTGCCGGTGGTCGTTGTCAGCCACACGACGGCGCCGGGCGTCTTGTTGTTCGCGATCGACACGAAGCCGATGTCTTGATTCATCGTCGACGACGAGTACGAGCTCTGACCGTTCGTCGCGGCGTTCTGGTGCGTGTTGAACACGAGCTTCCAGCCTGCGGTGCCGGGCGCGATGCTGCCGAGCTCGCCGGCGACCGAGCCGTTGCAGCCACCATCGACGTTCATGACCTTCTGGTCTTGATGGTTGAGATAGATGCCGCCGATCGAATCGGTCGGGAAGTTCGAGCCGGTCGTGCCTGGATAACAATCGGTCACGCACACCGGCAGCGTGAGGTTGGCAGCCGGCGAGAACCGGAGCAGCTCGCTCATCGAGTGCGAACAGCCCCAATCCCAGCCGAGCGTGTCGGCGCCGGTGGCCGCGGCAAGCCAGTGGATCGCATCGCCCTCGTGACCGTTCGCGAACCCCGAGATGCCGTGGACATGGAAGTATGCGCCGTACTTGCCGCCGCCGTACTCGAGCCGGCTCTCGCCGATCGCGAAGTCGGTCGGCGCAGCGAGTGCGTTGTCGAGCGACGTCGTCCAGCCCGCGGTGCCGTTGGACGTGAAGCGCGTGACGTGGAGCGACTTCGGGGTCGGCGCTTGATCCCACAGGAGCGCCGCGAAGTGGCCGTCGGGCTCGGCGGCGAGACCGCGCAGCGTGAACGCGCCGAGGTCGTAGGTCGTGACGAGTTGGTCCATCGCGTTGAGGCGGGCGACGCGTGCGCGCGGGTTCGTCGTCGTGCCGGTCGTGTAGCCAACCAGCGTGCCGCAGTCGGCGAACGGCACCGTGTAGACCGGGCCGATGCGCAGGCTGCCCATGCCCCAGATGCGCCAGTTGCTGATGCCGGGGATGACGCCCGCGGGAGTCGTTATCGAAGCGACGACGAGCCGGTCCTGTAGCGGCGAGCTCGCCGGCACGCAGTCGTTGTCGTTGTTGCTGTCGCAACCGGGCGCGCAACACGAATCGCCGTTCGTACAGGCGGTAATCGGCGTGGTCGCGCACGCCGCGTTGCAGTTCGCGGAGCTGCCGATCAGCGTTCCGGCCATGCAGATCGGGGCCGGGCAAGCGACCGGACAGGATTCAGGGGGATCGCACGTTTCGTTGCCCTCGACCGTCCCGTTCCCGCAAGTGGTCGAGCAGTCGTTGTCGTCGGCGGGCGAGCAGCCGGCAGGACAGCAGCCATCGCCTCCCTCGCACGCAGTTACTGCGAGGCAAGCATCATCGGTGCCGCCATCGGTTTGTTTCGCAGTTTCCTTGCCGCAGCCGAGCGCAAGAATTCCGAGGAGAACCCACCTCATATACGGATGATGCCCCATTTCGCGATCAGCCACGCATGGTAAAAGGGGCCCGCCGTGATTCCTCGATATAGTCGACCCGAGCTCGCACAACTCTGGGACGACAAATATCGTTTCGAGCTCTGGCTCGAGATCGAGCTGTCGGTGTGTGAGGCGATGGAGCAGCGTGGCACCGTGCCCGCGGGCACCGCCGCGAAAGTTCGCGCCGCCGCCGCTGGCAAGCTCGATCCCGCGAAGATCTTGGAGATCGAAGCGACCACACGCCACGACGTCATCGCGTTTCTGACGCACGTCGAGCAGCTCGCGGGTGAGCCCGCGCGCTGGCTGCACCTCGGCATGACCTCGAGCGACGTGCTCGACACCTGCCTCGCGCTGCAGACCGGCCGCGCACTCGAGAAGATCGTGCAGGGCGTGATGGGGCTCGCGAACGTGCTCCGCGATCGTGCACGCGAGCACGCGAAGACGCCGACGATCGGCCGCTCGCACGGCATTCATGCCGAGCCGATCACGGCCGGACTCGTGTTCGCACGCTGGCACGCCGAAGTCGTGCGCGCGCTCAACCGCATCATTCGCGCGCGGCACGCGATCGCGGTCGGCAAGATCGCGGGTGCGGTCGGCGTCTACGGCAACCTCGATCCCGAGATCGAGCGCCAGGCACTCGGCAGCCTCGGCCTCGAGCCCGAGACGGTGGCAACGCAGATCGTCGCGCGTGATCGTCACGCGGAAGTCTTCTGCGCGCTCGCGCTGCTCGGCACCGCGATCGAGCAGATCGCACTCGGCGTGCGCCACTGGCAACGCACCGAGGTCGGCGAAGCGGAGGAAGGCTTCGGCGCCGGGCAAAAGGGCAGCTCGGCGATGCCGCACAAGAAGAACCCGATCCTCAGCGAGAACCTCACGGGCCTCGCGCGCCTGTTGCGCAGTTACGCGCAGGCCGGGCTCGAGGACGTCGCGCTGTGGCACGAGCGCGATATCTCGCACTCGAGTGTCGAGCGCGTCGCGATGCCCGACGCGACGATCCTCGCCGACTTCATGGTCGCGCGCGCGACCGGGCTCGTGAAGGGACTGATCGTCCACGAGCGACGCATGAAGGCGAACCTCGAGAAGACCGGCGGTCTGTACTTCTCGGAGGCCGTGTTGCTCGCGCTCGTGAAGACCGGGCTGCCCCGCCAGGAAGCGTACGTGCTGGTGCAGAAGGCGGCACTCGCCGCGATCGCCGAGGCTGCGCAGATGGGCCACGTTGGCGCGCTGCCGGGACGCTTCCGCGAGCTGCTCGGCCAGGATTCCGAAGTGACGAAACGGCTCGACGCGAAGGCGCTCGACGCGTGCTTCGATCTCGAACACCACCTGCGGCACGCTGCCGAGATTCTCGATCGCGCGCTCGGCGCGGAGGGTTCCCATGGCAACTGACCTCGACACTTCGCTGCGCGGCCAATTGAACCAGACGCTGACGCACACGCCGTGGAAGACGATCGGCGGGCGCACGCTGCCGCGTTACGACGGCAAGGTGCGCGATTGCTACATCGACGTCGAGCGCGGTGAGCGTATCATCGTCGTCACCGATCGGCTCAGCGCGTTCGACGCGGTGGTCGGCACGATTCCGTTCAAGGGGCAGGTGCTGAACCAGCTCGCGCAGTTCTGGTTCGAGCAGACGAAAGCCATCGCGCCGAATCACATGCTGCGCGTGCCCGACGCAAACGTGATGGTGGCGCGCGAGTGCGAGCCGCTGCCTGTCGAGCTCGTGATGCGCTCGTACCTGACGGGCGTGACGTCGACGTCGATCTGGAAGGCCTACGAAGCCGGCGCGCGCACGTTCTGTGGTCATCCGCTGCCGGAAGGCATGAAGAAGAACCAGCGGCTGCCGAAGGCGATCCTGACGCCGTCGACGAAAGCCGCGAAAGGCGATCACGACATCTCGGTCAGCAAGGACGAGCTGCTCGCGATGGGCCGCATCAAGCCCGAGATCTTCGAGCGCGCAGCGGCGATCGCCGAGAAGCTGTTCGCAGCGGGGCAGGCGCACGCCGCGAAGCAAGGCCTCATCCTCGCCGACACCAAGTACGAGATGGGCCTGTCGCGCGACGGCACGATCGTCGTCATCGACGAGATCCACACGCCGGATTCGTCGCGCTACTGGTACGCCGAAGACTACGAGCAGCGCCTCGCGAACGCGGAGGAGCCGCGCAGCCTCGACAAGGAATACGTGCGGCGCTGGCTCGCGAACGAGGCGAAGTGGACCGGCGATGGCCCGCCGCCCGACATGCCGGGCGAGGTTCGCGTCGAAGCCGCGCGTCGCTACATCGCGAGCTACGAGATCGTGACCGGCCGGACGTTCGTGCCGGACACGCGCGAACCGATCGCACGCATTGCCGCCGCACTGGGGGCTGCGTGATCAAGGCGATTCGACGTTTTCTGGCCGAAGCCCGAAGCCCGAAGCCCGAGGCCCGATCGTGCTGATCGTTCCTGGCCGCGCAGCACTCAGCGCGGCACGTAAAGCGAGCGTGCTCGCGAAGATTCGTGAGGTATCGCCGCACGTCACATCGCTCGAGGCGCGCTGGGTCCACATGGTGGTCGCGGAGCGCGAGCTGACGACCGACGAGCTCACCCAGCTCGGTCACATGCTGAGCTATGGACCGGCCGAGCCACCGACGCGGCCGAGCCGCCGGCTCGAGACCGTCGAGACCGTCAGCTTCGTGATCACGCCGCGTATCGGCACGGTGTCGCCGTGGTCGTCGAAAGCGACCGATATCGCGCACGTCTGCGGGCTCACCGCGATCACGCGGATCGAGCGCGGCACCGAGTGGACGCTGGTCGGCGATGCGATCGATCTCGCCGCCGTCGCGCGCGTGCTGTCGGATCGCATGACCGAAAGCGTGATCACACGCGAGCAGGATCTCGCGAAGGTGGTCGCGCCCGCGGGAACGCCGCGCCCGCTCCAGTTCATCCAGCTCGGCGCACGCGGTAGCGAGACGCTGCGCGACGCCAGCACGCGTCTTGGCCTTGCGCTCGCCGACGACGAAATCGAATACCTCGTCGCCCGTTACAAGGAGCTCGGTCGCGACCCGAGCGACGTCGAGCTGATGATGTTCGCGCAGGCGAACAGCGAGCATTGCCGTCACAAGATCTTCAACGCCGAGTGGTACCTGTCCGGCGAGAAGCAAGACCGCTCGCTGTTCCAGTGGATCAAGCGCTCGACGGAATCCGCGCCGGCCGGCGTGCTTTCGGCATACAAGGACAACGCGGCTGTGATCGAAGGCGCGACCGCGGAGCGCTTCTTCCCGGACCCCGACGGCGTGTATCGCGGCCACCTCGAGCCCGCGCACATCCTCGGCAAGGTCGAGACCCACAATCACCCGACCGCGATCTCGCCGTTCCCGGGTGCGGCGACGGGCTCGGGCGGCGAGATCCGCGATGAGGGTGCGACGGGCCGCGGCGCGAAGCCGAAGGCAGGTCTTGTCGGCTTCACGGTCTCCGACTTGCGTATCCCCGACGCGCTCGAGCCGTGGGAGCGCGATGAATGGATCGGCTCGCCGGCGCGCATCGCGACCGCGCTC
>DASUFX010000178.1:0-4835 GCA_036274355.1 Kofleriaceae bacterium
ATCGAAGCGGCAGGCGGCTGGTCGACGGCGACGACGACAAGCGATTACCTCGCGGTCACCGAGCAAGTACCCGCGCACGCGCTCGAGCTCGTGCTCTGGCTCGAGGCCGAGCGCATGGCCGGACTCGCCGACGGCATCACCGAGCACCGGCTCGCGGGCGCGCGCGACGCGGTGTACGGCGAATGGCGCGCGGCATATGTCGACGAGCCGTACGCGCTCGTGACGCGCGAGCTGCAGCAGACATTGTGGAACGGCAAGTTCGCGGCGCAGGGCCTTCCGGTCCTTGGCGAGGGCTATGCAGCGCACGTCGCGACGTTCGAAGCCGTGCGGAGGTTCGCGCGCGAGCGGCTCGTGCCGAACAATGCGGTGATCGTGGTCGCCGGTCGGTTCGATGCGACGAAGGCGCGTGGGTTCGTCGAGCACTACTTCGGCTGGATCCCGACGCGCGAAACGGTCACCGGGCGCGGCGATCTGTTCGTCGAGCCGCGACCGAGCGCGGCCGAGGTGACGGTGAAGGATGCGATCGCGAAGGTCGTGGTCGCAGCACGCTGCGAGCCCGGCGACGCGGAGATCGATGTCATCGCGCAAGTCGTCGCCGCGCGGTCACAGAGACTCGTCACTGCGGGCCTCGCGAGCGAGGTGAGTGTCGATGTCGTGCGCCGGCGCGCGGCAGAATTTCGGCTGCAAGCAACACCGAGAGCTGGCGTCGATCCGGCGGGACTCGCTACGGCGCTCCGCGACGTCGTCGCGACACTGCATGCGCAGCCACCGGATGTCGAAGAGCTGTCGCGTGCGATTGCGAGCGCCGACCGCGACCTGCTGCTCGCCTACGAGAACGTGGCCGTGCGCGCCGATCTGATCGCGACGTGGAGCACGATCGCGGTCGGCACGCTTGTCGACAAGCGCGCTCGCCTGCAACGGGTGACGCCCGAGAGCGTCGAGCGCACGTGGCAACGCTGGCTGCGTCCGCCGGCACTCGTCACGGTGATCGGCCGGCCGGAGGGACCGTGATGCGCGTCGGAGCGATGCGGTTCGTCGTCGTGTGCGCTGCCCTCGCCTGCGTGCAGTGCGGGCCGAAGGTGCGCATGGTCGCGCGCGATGCGCCGGTGCCGTGGGAGGCATCGGGCATCGACTGGACGAAGCCGCCGGCGCTCGGTGTGCCAGTACCGTTCGCGCCCCCAGGGACGCAGACGATCGTGCTCCCGAACGGCATGCGCGTCATCGTCGTCGAGAATCATCGGCTGCCGCTCGTCGCGATGGCGATGGTGAATGAGGGCGCCGGCAGTCGCGAGGACGGCAAGAAGCCGGGGCTCGCGGCGCTCACGGCCGACCTCCTCGACGACGGTGCCGGGAAGCGGACGGCAGCGGAACTGCGCGATGCGCTCGCGCGCGGCGGCGCACGCCTGGAGACGCATATCGCAACCGACTACGCGAGCCTCGAGATGGTCGCACCGAGCCAGCAGCTCGAGGCGAATCTCGCGCTCGTCGCGGACATGGTCGTCGCACCGCGACTCGAGTCTCCAGATCTCTTGCGCGTACGCGCAGAACGAGCCGCGGAGATCGAGGCACGGACGCAGCGACCGCGGACGATCGCGGCCCAGGTGTTCGATCGGGTCGTGTTCAGCGCGCATCCGTATGCAGAGCCGTCGGAAGGAAGCGCGAAGCTCGTCGCAGCGCTGACCACCGCCGACGTGCGGGGGTTTTGGGCACGGGCATATCGTCCGGAGAGCGCGACCCTGATTATTGCGGGGGATGTTCGCGGTGCGATCGTGCGCCAGGTCGTCGAGCAGACGTTCGGCACATGGAGCGCGCGAACCGGAACCGCAACAGGAACCGCAGCAGGAACGGGCGCCGCAACAGGAACGGGAGCCGCAACAGGAACGGGAACCGCAACAGGAACGGGAGCCGCAACAGGAACGGCAGCCGCAACAGGAACGGCAACCGCAACAGGAACGGCAGCCGCAACAGGAACGGCAGCCGCAACAGCAACAGGAACGGTTTCGGGGGGCCCTCCTCTCGGACGATATGCAGCGCAGGTCGCGCTCGTCGATCTGCCGGGAGCACGGCAGAGCGTCGTGCTGATCGGCGGCCGAGCGTCGGCGGCGGGCGACGACAAGCAGCTCGTCGATGATGTCGCGAGCTCGATCGTCGGCGGCGGGTTCGGCGCGCGCCTCGACAAGGAGCTGCACGAGAAGCTCGGCCTGACACTCGGCGCGAGCGCGAGCTACTGGCGCGGCCGCTGGGCGGGCTCGTGGGCGCTCGCGACGACGTTCGCGACCGACAAGACGCTCGCCGGCATTCGCGCAGCGCTCGCCGTACTCGATCGCGCGCGCAGGGATATCGGCGACGACGAGCTCGCGACCGCGAAGACGAACCTGATCGCAGCTGCGCAACTGTCGTTCGAGACCACCGCGGGCACCGCGCGCGCGTTCGAGCGCCTCGTCGCGCAAGGCTTGCCGGTCGATAGCTTTGCGACACTCGAGAAGCGGCTCGCCGCGCTCACGCTCGCGGACGTACGCGCGGCCAGCAGCTGGAGCGATCTCTCGATCGTCATCGTCGGTGATCGCCGAAAGCTCGAGCCCGTGCTATCCGACCTGGCCCTGCCGATCACGCACTACGATCGCGACGGAACGCAGCCATGAACGACCACGCGCTCGCGCAAGCTAGTACCGACACGCGCGGGCGCTCCGAGGCTTCCGCGATGCTCTGGCTTGCCGCGCCACTCGTCGCGCAGCAGGCCGGCTCGCACCTGATGGGCGTCGTCGACGCGGCGATGCTCGGCCGCTACAGCGACTCGGCACTCGCGGCAGCTGGCGTTGGCAACAACGTCTACTTCGCCGTCAGCTGCGTCGGCATGGGCATCGTGATGGGGATGGACACGGTCGTGCCGCAGGCACTTGGCGCGGGTAGGCTCGACGATGCACGGCGCGCCGTCGGCGCCGGTGTGCGTCTCGCGATCATTGTCGGGTTGCTCGCGACGCTGCTCTTGCTCGCGTCACCGATCGTGCTCGTGTGGGCGGACATCGATAAAGACGTGCTGCACGAAGCGCGGCCGTACTTGTACATGCGCGCGCTCGGCGTGGTGCCGTTCTTGTTTACGGTCGCGCTGCGCTCGTATCTCGCCGCGCATGGCATGACGCGTCCGATGGTGATCGCGGTGATCGCGGGCAACATCGTCAATGCTGGGCTCGACCTCGCGCTGATCTACGGCGTCGACGCCATCGGTCTACCTGCGTTCGGCGTGATCGGTGCCGCCGCGGCAACAACGATCGTCTCGATCCTGACGGCGAGCCTGTACGCGCTCGCGGTGCGCAACCTCGATCGTGGGGTCACGCGACCACGATCGACCGGCTCCGATTTGAAGGCGATCGCGCACCACGGGTGGCCCGTCGGCGGTCAGTTGCTCGCAGAGGTCGGCATCTTTGGCGTCGCGACCGTGCTCGCCGCGCACCTCGGCAAGGTTCCGGCCGGCGCACACAGCATCGCACTCAATCTGTCGAGCCTGACGTTCTCGTTCGGGCTCGGCATTGCGAGCGCGACGTCGGTGCGCGTTGGTCACGCGGTCGGCGCTGGCGATCTCGCGCTTGCACGCCGGCGCGGCTTGCTCGGTCTCGTCCTCGGTCTCGTGGTGATGTCCTGCTTCGCGGCGACGTTCCTGTTGATCCCGCGGCTGCTCGCGACCGGCTTCACCGACGATTCCACCGTCGTCGCCGCCACGATTCCGCTGCTGCAGATCGCCGCGCTGTTCCAGCTCTCCGACGGTACGCAAGCGATCGGCGCCGGTGCGTTGCGCGGCCGCGGCGACAACAAATCAACGCTGATCGGCAACCTACTCGGCCACTACGTGGTCGGACTCCCGATCATCATCGGGCTCGGCTTCGGCGCTGGGCTCGGCGCACCCGGGTTGTGGTGGGGCTTGTCGGCAGGCCTCACCGTGACCGCACTGTTCCTCCTGGCGCGCTTCCTCAGAAGTACGAGTCAAAGCCGGCGATGAAACAGATGTTGCCCGGAATCGGGCACGCGTGGCTGCCATCGAGCGGCTTCGCGAAGTCGAAGCGGAACAAGTCGCGTGCGGTCTGCGGGATCAACATGCGAAGGCCGACGCCGACATCCTGGTGCAGCTGCATCGTGCTGAACGAATTCGCGACGCCGCCGACTTCGTAGAACGCAACGGCACCGAGCCGCAGCACCCAGAACGGATACGGAATCGTGCGCCACTCGAGCTGACCGACGGCGCGGCGCTGGCCAATGAACTGACCGATGTCGTACGCGCGCAAGCCGGACTCCGAGCCCAGCGTGTAGAACGCGTTCGTCGTGTCGTTCCAGCGCGTCTCCGCGTGCACCTGCGCGATCAAGCGGCCGTAGAGCGTCGTCGGTGTCGCAGCGCGAATCTGCGCGGTCGCCGTGTTGTCGATCGTCGTCGTGGTTTGGCCCTCGGTGCGCTTGCCAGGCTGGATGCGCAGCGCACCGCCTGCGGACACGCGCACGAAGCCGTCGCGCGTCCATGGAAACGTCCAGCCCGCCGTGAACGACGGCCGCGTGAACGTGTAGTCAGAGCCGAGCAGCTCGAGGCTCTGCGCCAACCCGATCGTCAGGTTCGGTCCGGTGCGCAGGTCCTCGGCGAGGTCGAACGTGTCGACGTTGCGGATGGTGCGAAAGTTCGCGCGATAGATCGTGTATTCGACGAACGGGTTCGACACGACCTCGGTGTGCGGAAACACCGCGCTCTTGAAGGCCGCTTGCATCGCCGGGTCATTCGGAAAGTTCGACAACAGCGAGGGCGTCTGGCTCGACACGGCGTAGCCCATCTCGACCTGGTTCTTCCAGTCCTTGCC
>DASUFX010000179.1:0-9354 GCA_036274355.1 Kofleriaceae bacterium
TCCCGCGCGGGATCTTGTAGACGACCTTCGGATCGAAGCTGACTTCTGCACGCGCGCTCGTCGCGGTCGTCACGCACAGAAGTGCCGCAAGTACCAACCAACGCATCACGCAGAAGCTAGCACAGCGTCGGCGAGAGCTCGCCCGCGCGGCCCGGTGCCGGTGGCGGTCAGCGCCCGTGCGTTGCCGGCGTGGGCGAGCTCGAGGCGGAGGTGGTCGCCAGGCATGACATCGAACTTGTCGGCCCACTCGACGACAACGATTCCGCGAGGATCTCCGATCACGTCGTCGAGCCCGAGCTCGGGCAGCTCGGCTGGTATGTCGATGCGATAGAGGTCGACGTGCCAGACGATCAGCCGGCCACCGGCGTATTCGTTGACGAGCGAGAACGTCGGGCTCTGGGCATCGCCGCCCCCGAGCGCGGCGACCAGGCCGGCGACCAGCGTGGTCTTGCCCGCGCCGAGGTCACCGACGAGCGCGATCGCGTCGCCGCCCTTCAAGGCAGCGGCAAGGCGCTCGCCGGCGCGCGTCGTGGCGGCTGCGTCGGCGAGCGTTAGCACGCCTGGAGCTTAGCGCGTGACGTCGATGTCGTAGACGCCGCCGTCGCTATTCGTCGCCGTACCCAGAATATGGGTCGACCCGGGCACGCGCAGCACGTCGGTGCCGGTACCCGCCATCAGGTTCGCGGTGATCGTGACCTCGATCGTCAACGAGCCCTCGATATCGCCGCTCAGTTGATACACGCCCGTCATGGCAGTGTTGGCGCCGAGCGTGCCGTCCATCGTACCGGTCGGCACGTTCATGAGGTGAAGATCGAGGTACGGCTGGGCCGTCATGTCGACCGACGTATCGAACACGACGTGCACCGTGTCGCCGTCGTCGTTGTAGACCACGTCGCCGTCGTCGTAGCCGACCATCGCGATGTACAGGCGCATGCCCTTGTTGTCCGACGCACCCTTGTCGACCTGCCCATCGACCGTGAGCGTGCCGGCTTTGGTACCGGTCGTCATCTGCGCGTCGATGTTCGCGCTCGTCGCGAGGTTGTAGCCGGTGAAGCCAAGGTTCAGGCTCTTGTCGATCGATCCGTCGAGTGCGAGGTACGCGCGACGTGCTTCTTCGTCGGAATCGACCTCGTCACTGCTGCACGCAGCGGTCACGAGGGAGAGGAGCAGGACGTAGGGCATGTGCGCACAAATTAAGTTCCGCATACGAAGATCGTATCCACGTCCTGTCACGAGCGCGATGTGCGAGAAGAGCGCTCCAAGCACTTACGACTGTGCAATTTCCGGACGGCGTTACGCATGCTCAGCGCGTGATGTTGATCTCGAAGACGCCACCGTCACCGTTCGTGGCAGTACCGACGATCTGCGTCGAGCCAGGCACTCGCTCGGTACCGTTACCGACCATCGTGTAGCCGCTGATCATGACGTCGAGCGCGAGCGTGCCCGTCAGATCGCCGCGTAGCTGATATAGCCCGGTCATGCTCGCGTTCGCGTCGAGCGTGCCGCTGAACGCGTTCGTGGTCAGCGCGAGATCGAGATGCGGCAGCATCGTCGCATCGGTTGCGGTATCGAACTTGACGTGAACGGTATCGCTGTCGTTGAAGAGTACGTCGCCGTCGTCATAGCCGACCATCGCCACGTCGAGGCGCAACGTCTTCATCGCAGCCGACTGTTCGATCGTGCCGTCGACCGTAAGCGTGCCGCCATGATTACCCTCGGCTGTTTGAGGCGCGATCGTCGTATTCGTCGCCATATTGAAGCCCTGAAACGCGAGGTTCAGGGTCCGCACGATCGATTGATCGAGCGCGAGAAATGCACGATGTGCTTGCTCGTCGGAATCGACGCCGCTGCACGCCGCGCACGCGAGTGCGACGGGCAGGACGTAGGGCATCAGCCCACAAACGCGATTCGGCATCCCACCATCCTATCTCGCACCGTGCCATGAGCGCGATATGCGAGAGCTGCGATACCCTGACACGCAGGTGTCGTGACTGCGCGTACGGTTGTCCAACAGGCGCTGACCGCACTGCGGAGCGTGTCGTTTCCAGACGACGTGACTCGCACGATGCGCGATGCCGCCGTGGAGATCGACCGGTCCTGGCAACGCACGGTCTTTGTCGCCGGCCTCGATGGCAACCTCGTCGCGCGCAGCGAGCTCGTGAACACGCTGGTCGGCGAGCGCGTGCTCGATCCGTACCGCCGTGCGCTGGGCGCCGCGCCCCTGCGGCTCAAACGCGGGTCTGTCATGCGCTACCGCGTCGTACGCATGGACGACACGACGGACGAGAAGCTCGCGCCTGATCCAGAGTCGCGCGATGGCGACGCCGAGCGCGAACAGCGCGCCAGCGAAGCACGCGACGAGCTCGGCACGCACGAGACCGCGCTCGCGACGATCGAGAACAAGCTGCCGCTGATCGTGCGCGAACGGCCACCCATCTGGGGGTTCTGGCTGTGGCCGCTGCGCTGGCTGCTCGGCTTCTTGCATCGCCGCACCACTAGCTCGTGGCGGGTGACGAAGCAGCTCGTTGCCGACGCCAAACGCAAGCTCGCGAGCATCGACGAGTTCAAGCTGAAGCGCGAGGAGCGCGAGCGCGCTGCGCGCGAGACGTACTACAGCGAGCTGCGCCTGTTGTGTGGCGGTGGCCCGGAAGGCAATGGCGTGCGCGAAGTCGAGCTCACGATCGACCGCGCGTTGCCCGAGCGCGTCGAGCTCGTCGAGCTGATGGGCGAGCTGCGTGCATCCGCCGACATCGACGCCGTGCTCGTGGTCGAGCGCGATGGCTTGTACGCGCCAAACCCCGGCGGCGACAAGGTCATGCTCGGTCCGCTCAGCGAAACAATTCCCGATCTGCCTGCAGTGCTCGAACGCGCACGCGCACTCACGCTCGCACGGCGCGCGATCGCAAAGCTCGCGACGGCGCGTACCGACATCGAGCAGCAGGTCGACCAGGTCGAGCGCAAATTCCAGGAGCGGATCCAGAAGCTCGCAAAGCTCGCGCTGCCGATCGACCTCGCGCGCTTCCGCGCGGCACAGCTCGACCGCATGCGGCCGATGCTCCGCGCGAGCGTGAACGCGGTGATGGAACACGCCGCAGTGCACATGGGCACCGAGCTCGCGAACCTCGGCACGGAATGGATGGCCGCGATCCAGAACGCGACAACGAGCGACGAGCTCAAGGCCGCGGTGGCAAAGATCGAAGGCTGGCCAACCTCCGCGATGCGCATCGCGGAAGAGGTGCGCGTGCTCGTGATGGGTGGTGCGGGCGGCATCGCACGCGACCTCTACGCAGAAACGGTGTCGCCGCTGCGTGCGCACGGACTACCGGAGGACCACCTGAAGACACCGCGCCGCGCACCGACGGTCGCGCCGGTCACGATCCTCGACTCGCTCGCGAATCCGACCTCGTTCACGCTCGGCGGTAACTGGTTTGCCGGCTTGTTCAAATCGTTCGACGCCAAGAAGGCAGACATCCGAGAGAAGGTGCACGCGCGCATCGAAAAGATCCGCGACGTCGCTGCGGCCGAGCTGCTCAACGCAGAGCCCGAGCTGCACGGCGCAGTCATCATCACGCTCGGCGCGCAGCTCGACACCGCGATCGAAGCGCAGCAGGCCTGGCACCAGAAAGCGCTCGAAGAGGAGCACGCGGCGATCGGCAAGGAGCGCGAGAAGCTGATGCCGCTCATGCGCAGCGGCGACGCGCTCACCAAGGCGAGCAATCAGCTCGTACATGCCGTCAACGCGCTGCAGGCCGAGCGCCCTGCCGTCGCGGCGGCGGCAGTCGCAGCGGCAAGCTAGCTCTTCTTCGTCTCGGTCTTCACTTCGACTCGACGCGGCGGCAGCGCGCGCGTCTTGCCGAGCTCGAGCTGGCCGGCGAGGACGCCAAATCGGATCGCCGAGCGCGCGAGCGCCACGCCCTGGCGAATCACGAACAGCGTGACCGCGCCCTCGGCGCCGTACATCGGATGGCCGTGCGCGAGCCACGCGTAGCCGATCGAGATCAGCGCGAACGCGAGCCAGCCGAGTGCACCGTGTGCGAGCGTCAGCGGACGGCGCAGCACGAACATGATCGTGCGCGCGTACGTCATCACGACGCTCGGCTCATGAGTTTCCTGCCGCAGCGACAGCTCGACACGTGCGTAGTCGGTGACGGTCCAGAAGAAGTGGAGCAGCACGAGCGCAGGCAGCGAGCCAAGGACGATCGGACCGAGCAATTGCGGCACGGTCAACGCGTGCTGTAGCCGCGACTCGGATGCGAACTGGCTGAGCCCGAGGCCGAGCGCGATGACGACGAGCACCCAGCCGGGAATCGAGCACAGCATGAGCCGCGCATACGCGAGGAACGTGCTCGCACCGCTCGCGCCAAAGCACTTCGCGGTCTCCGCGCGGCCCTCCGGGCGCTGCGCGAGCACGCCGTAGATGCCACCGACGAGGAACCACGATACGACCTGCCAGAGCAGCAGCGCGCCGAAAGCGATGCCCGCGCTCGCGAGCAAGCTCGCCTTGCCGTAGCGGATGCAGAAGATGAGCGCGACGAGGTCGCCGTCGACGGCCTCGTCCCACATCGGCAGATGCGAGTACGCGCGACTGAGCGCGAACCAGATCGCGATCATGCAGACGATCGTGATGAACGTCTGCACGAGGAATACTGCGAGCAGCGTGCCGGTGTAACGACCGACGCCGCGCGTGCCTGCGCCGAGCATCTCGCCGAGCGTGAGTCGCATCGCCATTACGGCCCCACCAGCTGCATGAACCCTTGCGTCCACGACGCGATCCGCGCCGCCGCGCGCAGCGACGCCGAGCCATCACCGTCGATGCGCAACTGATCGGTTACCGGGTTGCCGAACATGATCTTGCGATCCGGATCGAGGCGCACCTCGACGAGCTTGCTGCTGCGTTCGATCACCCAGCGCTTCCAGTTGCCGTTGCCGCGATCGTCCCAGGTTTCGCGCTGCGTCGAACCATCGGCGAACTTGAATTCGACCTCGACCGGCACGTGCACGACGCCCGTGTTCTGCACGATCACCTCGCATTGGTACGTGCCAGTGTCGGGCGCCTGATCTTCGGTCTTCGTCTTGCGACCCGGTCCCTCGCCGAACACACCGCGCGCCTCGTGGACCTTGTCGCAGTCGGCGGTGCGCACCTCGAGCTTGTGACCGCCGACCTGCTCGAACGTCGGGCCGAAGTACCAGCCCAGATCCATGCCGAGCTCGCGCTCGAGCACCGCAAACAGGTCGCGACCGGTCGGATGCTTGAACGCCCACTCCTTCGCGTACGCCTTCATCGCAGCGAGGAACTTCGTGCTGCCGACGAGCTTTTCGAGCGTCGTCATCACCGCCATCGTGCCGGCGTACGTGCCTTGGCCGTACGCCTTGTTGTCGACGAACGCGTACGCCGCGGTTGCGATCGGTGATGGCAGGTTGTCGAAATCGCCGCCGGCGATCGCCTCGCGCATCCAGCCGATGTCCGCCTGCCAACCACCCCATTCGATGCCATTCGCGCGTGGCCCGTAGAGGTCCTGCATCACGTGCAGATCGGCCCATTCGTTCATGCCCTCGTCGAGCCACGCCTCGACGGGCTCGTTCGACGCGAGGATGCCCTGGAACCAGTTGTGACCGACCTCGTGCACGGTGACGTACTCGGGGATGCGGACACCGGGGCGCGTGAACACCGAATCGCCGGCCGTCGTGACGAGCGTCGGATACTCCATGCCGCCGGCGCCATCGGCCGCGTCGACCGGTGGATCGATCACGGTCATGATCGGCCACGGATACGGCACGAAGTAGTTGCTGAACTTCTCGATCGCGCCGATCGCTGCCTGCAGATGGCGACGAGCGAACTGCGCCTGCTCGGGCCGAGCGTACACGCGAACCTCGACGATGCCGTCGTCGACCTTCGCCTGGCCGATGTACGGCGTGCGGCCCGTGTTCTTGTCGATCTCCATGTACGGGTCGGCCATCCACACGAAGTCGTGCACGTCCTCCGCGTGATACGTGTACTGGCGCATCTGACCGCCGAGGTCCGCCGCCTTGACGAGCACGCCGGTCGCGGCGACCACGTGCGTGCTCGGTACCGTGAGCGCGACGTCGTACTTGCCGAAGTCGGCGAAAAATTCGGTGTTGATGTGGAGCGGCTGGCACTCCCAGCGATCGCCGCTCGGCGCCGATACCCGCACGCCGATCTTCGGGAACCACTGCCCGACGAGGTGGAAATCGCCCTTGTACCCGGTACGCGCAAACACCTCGGGGAGCTGGTCCGTGAACTCGATCGCGATCTCGATCGACGAGCCAGGCTGCACCGGCTCGGCGAGCGGCAGCTCTACGACGGTCTCGTCCGGCAGATTCGGATAGCGCAGCTTTGCGACTTGCTCGGCGCCGCCGATCTTGAGCGACGTGATCTCGATCCAGCCCCAGCCGGTATCGCTCGCTTTCGCGCCGCGCATCTCGCCCTTCGACGCCTTCATGAAGATCGATTGCTCGTTCTTGAACGCGTTGAGATAGAGATGAAACGGCAGGACGTCGACGGCGCTCTGCCCTGTGTTCATCCAGACGAGCGTCTCTTTGCCCGTCACCTGATGACGCACGGCATCGAGGCGGGCATCGATGTTGTAGCTCGCGATCTGCGGAGATCGCGGAGCACCGCCGCCGCGCAGCGCAGGGCTGCCATCGGCCTTCGGAAGCTTCTTCACGCGCGCAGGACCATGGTCAGGCCGGCAAGCCGCGACCAGTGCCAGGAGAACGACGACGGCCCGAAGCACGCCTTTCTATACCCTAAAAAGGGGCTACTCCCACGAGCGGCGACTTGATATGCCTGCGGCCGTGGAGCGGATCGGGAACTACCGCATCGACTGCGAGCGCAGTCGGGATGCGACCGGCGTGGTTTACGAGGCACGTCACCTCGTTTTGCCCCGCCGCGCGATCCTCAAAGTCATGGAGGAAAAGGACGCGCGCATCGCCGCGGTCCAGCTTCTCCGCGAGGCATGCATCCTCGAAGCGCTCGAGCATCCCGGCGTCGTTCGCGTGTACGAATCTGGCCTACTTCCAGATCGCCGCCCGTGGTTCGCGCACGAGCGCGTCGACGGCGCGACGGTCAAGGATCTGCTCGCGGGCGGTGCACTCGATCCCGCGCACGCGAGCGCCCTGCTCCGCGATCTCGCCGAGGTTCTCGAGCACGCGCACCGCCGCGGCGTGATCCACTGCGGGCTCCGCCCCGATCGCATCGCGGTCACCGGCCGCACGCGCGGCTTCCCGCTGTGCATCGTCGACTGGGCCGACGCGCGCACGCACGACACGAGCGCGCCGCCGCCGCAGCACGCATTCCCCGACTACGCCGCGCCGGAGCTCGTCAACGGCGGCTTGCTCGATGATCGCGCGGACGTGTTCGCGCTCGGCGTGATCGGCTACCAGGCGCTGACCGGCGAGCTGCCGTTCGACGGCGTGTGGATCGCTACCGTCGGCGACGGCACCACGCAGCACGCGGCGACCGAGGTGCGCTGTCCCGACGCGCCGCCCGAGCTCTGCAGCGTGATCGATCAGATGCTCGCGTGGGACCGCTGGGATCGGCCGAGCAGCGCCGAGGCGTTTGCCGACCTTGCCGCGATCGCTGCCGAGCTCGCACCTGCCCCGCCGCGCCCGCCGAGCACGGTGCGGATCCGCCGGCCGAAGTGGACACCGTCGCTGCCGCTGGGCGACGGATTGCCCGATATCATCGCTCTCGACGTCACCGACGAGAAGTCCGAGTAAACCTCGTGTAGATTCCGGCCATGGATGACGTGGTCGTGGATCACCGAGCTCGCATCGCGGAGTTCTTCGATCGGTTCGGGCGCGAGCGGAACTTGAACCTGCCGCCCCTGGGCGACGACGGCGTCGGCATGATCCAGCGCGGCTCGGCGGTGGTGACAATCCACGTGCTCGCCGACAAGAACATCTTGCTATTGCTATCGCGCGTCGCGAAGCAACCGACGATCGACGAGGCGCGCGCGAAGAAGCTGCTCGTCGCGTCGTTCACCGAAACCGGCGACGCGGCGTTCGCGTTGCATCCGAACACCGGCGACTTGTACTTACGCATCCTGCGCAGCCTCGACGGACTCGACTACGAGGAGTTCGAGGACATCGTCCACTCGATTGCGCAGACCGCCGATCTCTGGGACGACAAGCTCGCCGATCTCTAGACCTGGAGTGCGAGACGCACCATCCCGAGTGCATTCGTCCGCCGTTGGAGTGCGAATGGCGCCTCCGGCGCCGCACGACGTGTTCCAGATCTAACGCCAAGAAGCCAAGGCGCCAAGGACGCCACCAGAAGGTGGACTTCTTCGACGCGGTCTGCAGACACGATCGTGCGAGCAGAACGCGATCCCGAAACCTTCCTCTTGGCGTTCTTGGCGTTCTTGGCCGCTTGGCGTTTCGTCTCGGAGCGGCGAAGCCGCAGACGGTTCCTTCGAGGCCATGCCGCTACACTGCTAGACGAGCACGCCGGGATTCATGATCCCACGCGGGTCGAGTGTGCGTTTGACCGCGACGAGCGCGTCACCGAACAGCGCCGGGCGCTCGCGGTCGTACCAGGGTTTGTGCACGCGGCCGACTGCGTGGTGGTGCGTGATCGTGCCGCCACTTGCGGCAAGCGCTTCGCTCGCGGCTGCTTTGATCGCGCGCCATTGCGCGAGCTCGCCACCCGGTTTCGCCGCGCCGATGAACGTGTAGTACGGCGCCGGCCCGTCGGAATAGACGTGGGTGAAGCGACACGCGACGATGCCGCCGCCGCATTCCTCGTCGAGCGCGCGCGAGACGGCAGCCGTGATTCGTGCGTGCAGCTCGGGGAACGCGGTCCACGTGCACGCGGTCTCGAACGTGTCGCTGATGACGCCGATCGAGAGCAACGCGGACTGGAGGTATGGCGCGTCGAAGAACGCCTGGCGCCACGCGCCGGCCTCGCCGGTCTTCGCGGCGTCGTCCTTCTCGGTCGGCCCGGAGACGACCTTGCCGCCATGATCCTTCGCGAGCTCGATCGCGCGAGCGAGCCATGGCGACATTGGATGATCGGCGGACTCGAAACCGACGAGCAGCACTGCGGTGCCGTCGAAGCGCACGCGGTGAAGGCGCGCTTCGTTCGGATCGAGCAGGCGCGCGTTTGCGGGTTGGAGGCCGGATTGCGCGAGCGAGCGAGCCGCGGCAACACCGTCGGAGAAGTCCTTGAACGCGACACTTGCCGAGGCGCGCCAGCGCGGTCGCGGCACGATGCGCATCCATGCCTCGGTGATCACGCCGAGCGCACCTTCGCTGCCGATCACGAGACGCAGTGGCTCGGGTCCAGCGCCCGATGCGGGATGGCGATGCGTCGCGAGCGTGCCATGCGGACTG
>DASUFX010000180.1:0-12048 GCA_036274355.1 Kofleriaceae bacterium
CTCTACGGCGAGCCGGTGACGCCGATCGTCGACGCGCCGCCGCGCAATGTGCTAGCTCAAGCACAGTGATACCGACGCTGGTCGCCGTCGTCGCGTGCCTCGTACTCGCCGTGCTCAGCGAGCTCGCGCGGCGTGGCGCAGCTCGCGTGCTCGGGGCAACGCCGAAGCGTCGCGCGCTCGCGATGTTTGCCGGCTCGCTCGCGATCTACGTTGCCATCGTCGTGATCGCGTTCGTGTACTTCCGCACCGAAGGTGTTGCGACCACGCAGATCGAGTACGTCGTGCAGAGCGTTCCCGACGGATATCCTGCGAGCGGCAAGCTCGAGGCGGGCGATCGCGTGATCGCGTTCGACGGTGAGCCGATGTACCTCTCGCTCAGCACGCTGGTCGACGAGCGCAACGGCGCTCCGGTCCGCCTCACGTTCCGCCGCAACGGCGCGACGCACGACGTGACGCTGCAGCCGGTCGGCCATGACGGCCACTGGGTGCTCGGGTTCCGGCCGCTCGCCGATCACGCGCGCACGACCGATGGTGCGCTCGGGCGCGCGCTTGGATTTCCGGTCACGCAGCTCGAACAGCTCGTGCCGCCGCCGGCGAGCGACCGCGCCGATCCGGGCGGTCCCAAGCGCATCATCGACATCCAGCTTGCGTCGGAGCCATCGTTCGGCGTGAAGGCGTCGCGTCAGACGCTGCTGCTCGCGACGCTATTGCTCGTGCTCTCGCTCGTCACCGACGTGGTGCGCGCGATTCGCACGCTGCGCGCGAGAGCCTGACCGTCACCACCGCCGGTCGTACGCGAGCGTCGCGTAGATCGGAAACAGTGCCGGATTGCCGGCGACATCCATCAGGCGTCCCGCGCGCAACACGACGTCATTGCCGGCGAACGACAAGCCGGCCTGGATGCCATAACGGAACGTCCCGGCCGTGTTGCCGTACCAGCCGTCCTTCGCGTCTGCGTAAACGACCATGCGGTATGTATCGCTGTGCGTGATGTGCGTCGCGCCGGCCCAGTCGAAGCCGACTTCGCCAGCGACGAACCAGCGAGGCGCGTAGTACCCGCCAAGCACGGCGGCATCGACACCGACATTGATCATTCGCGCGGCGTCGTTGTTCGTGCCGCGCACTACGCCCGCGAGACTGCCGATGAGCTGCAGCCGGCGATGGGTGACGATCGGCGCGGACGCACCGGCTTGCATGCGGAAGTCGTCGATGTCGATCTCTGCCCAGTCGAGCTCGAGGTCGCCACCGAGCACGAGCAAGCGGTCGGCCACGCTGATCGCGCGCGCGTAGCCGGCCCCGACGACAAATCCCTGTTCGGCACCCGCTGTGAGCGTCGCGACGTCCGTTCCGTCTTCGACCGCGCCGTAGTTGAGATCCTGTGCGTGAGCACTGATCGGTGCGGCGATGAGCGCTGCGACCATGATGAGCTTCTTCATTGGAGGAATCCGATCTCGCGCAGGTATGCGCGCGTATGGGTCAGGTACTCGTCGGTGCGTTCCCAGATCACTTCGTGGCCAACGCCCGCGATCGTTTCGATCCGTGCGTTCGGATACGCCGCCGCCATCTCGTTCTGGCTCTCGAGCGTCGCGGCCTCGTTGAGGTCGCCGCGCAGGAACAGCACCTGATTGGGGAATGTCGCCAGGTTCGTCGTCCAGTCGAACGGCTGCTTCGCGAGCTTTGCCATCTTCGCGGTGACAATCGCGCCGGGGCGCCAGATCGGTGGCAGGTTGTTCGGATCACGATGGTCGGACGGTGCGCCCTTCAAGGCGAACTGGAACGCGCGGTAGTCGGCGCGTTCGTGATCGGCGGGCGACACGAATTGGCCCTCCCACAGCGCATCGTTGAACTGCTCGCCGACGAGATTCAGCGAGCCTTGCAGCCGCGCCATGTACGCGCTGAGCTGGCGATCGGTGAACGCGCCGGGCTCGGTCAGGACTGCGCCCTTGATCCGGCCGTTGTAGTCACCGTACTGGTTGATGAACCTCGTCAGGTACATCGCGCCCCATGACTTGGCGACGAACACCACCGGTTGGTGTGGCGCGTAGTGCTCGATCAGGAGCCGCAGGTCCTCGACGTAGACGTCGAGATCGATCGCGTCTGGATCGAGCCGCTCCGACAGACCCGTCCCGCGCTGGTCCCAGAACAGGACGTACAAGCCATCGTCGGCGAGCGCCTTCAGCGGGAGGTACGCGCGGTAGTCCGAGCCGGGACCGCCGTGCATGACGATGATGACGGGTGCATCCGGATTCCCGAAGGCCTCGGAGTGGAGGCGCGTCCCGTTGAGGTCGATCGCGGGCAGCGAGGGATCCTCGGCGACCGTCCTGGGCACGAGGTTGCCGGGATCGTTCGCGCACAGGCAACCGGCGAGAGAGACGGTGAGGGCGACTAAGAGAGGAGGTTTGATCGTTCGCATGTCCGCAAGCTAGAGAGCGCGAGTGTCCACGTCGCCCGGGCCCATAGGCCCGCACGCGAGCGCGTCCGACCTGACGGGCCCGCACGTCCGAGCCAAGCAGTTTCAGGCAGTTGTGCGCTGGCGGAGCTCGCTCGGCGTCATGCCGGTCGCCTTGCGGAAGGCGCTGTTGAACGTCGACTTCGACTGAAAGCCGGCGTCGAACGCGATGTCGAGCACGGGGCGATCGGTGCGCAGAAGCTCGGCCTTGACGTGCTCGATCCGGTGCTCGTTGACGAATGTGTAGAAGTTGCGCCCGAGCCGCGTGCTCAGCACTTGCGACACCTCGTGCGGGGTCGCCGCGACCTCGTCCGCGAGCTCGCCAAGTGTGAGGCCACCGCGCCGGTACAGTTGCTTCTCGGTCATCGCCGCCCTGATCCGCGATTCGAGCGCGGTGGCATCGTCCTCCGCGAGTCGAGCGCGTGCATACGACTGGGTCGGCTCGGCTGTCGCCGGCTCGCCGACCGGCTCGTGCGGCGAGCTCGGCGGCGGAACGGAGTCGCGCTTGACCGGCACGAAGATCTCGGACTGGCCGAGCTGGAAGTAGCCAATCACGAACGCCGTGATCGTCCCCCCGATTGGCACGATCAACGACGCCATACCGCGCTCGACGACGCCGCTCATGCGGATCACGAATGCCACGAGCGCCGCGATCCAGACCATCGTGTTCAGCAGTGCGAGCACGAGCAGCCAGCGCAAACTGACGCCCCGCAGGTTCGAGAACAGTTCTTTGACGTGCTCGCGATGACGGCGCAAGAGCACGAGCGCCGCCGTCGCGTACGCGATGCCGTAGACGAGCAATGCAGCCTCGAGCGCCACGACAAACCACGATGCCTCGTGCGCGGCGATGCTTCGCTTGTAGCTCGCGGAGCGCGGGAAGAACGTGACCGCAAGCAGCGCGATGTATGCGAGCGGGATGATGAAGTGGCGCCAGGGCGGACGGAGCCGCGCCGGCTCCGGGGCGGTCATCTCGCGCACGTAGAGAAACACGAGCGGCCCGATCACGAACGGCACCCATGCCGTGAGTCCGATCAGGTGCGGATGCGCTGCGAGCGTGCCCCGCGCGCGCAAGAAGCCATCGAACAAGAGCAGCGCGAGCGCGACGAGCAACGCCACGAGATACTGGTTCGCGCGCCGATTCAACACACGGCGGCGCAGCGCGATCGCGAGCACCACGCTGTGCACGCTGCCGAGAAGCAGACCGGCCTCGAGGCCACTCATTCACGGCAAAGCTAACTGATTACAGCCGCACCGTGGCGCCGAGGCGCAGCGCGAAATACGAGACGCTGTCCTCGCTCATGTCGGAGATCGTGTCGGTGGCGGGATGGTAGTCGCCACCGATCTCGACGCCGACGAGAGGCGACACCGCGAGCTGCAACCCCGTCGACAGATTCATGCCGAGGCCAACGCCGGTCACCGAATCGTCGAGCGCGTACGAGTAGACGTAGTTCGTGTCGATGCCGAGCGCGAGCCCGATGTACGGCGTCGCGCGGCCGATGTGCACCGCGGCGCGCCCGTACAGCTGCGTCTCGAGCAGCCACGCTGCGTCCTTCGTCGGCCCGGGCAGACGCCAGTACGTGAAGCGCGCTTGACCACCGCCGCTGACGCCGATGTTGCCGAACAGGCTCTCGAATCCGACGCGCATGCCCGGTGCGAACGACGTCTGCACGCCTGCGTGATCGTAGTAGCCGGTCGGAAACACGATCGACAGCTCGGGATCGACACGTAAGCCAGAGCGTGCGTACGGCGCTGGCAGCTTGGCCGCCGGTTCGTAGCTCTGCTCGACGCCGTCCTCGCGAACCGCGCTCGCGCGCGGATTTTTGAAGTCGCCGTTCCGTTGCTTCGACATCCGCTGGACGTCCGCCGCCGGAATCACGTGGATGCTGCCGCCGGCGAGCGCGATCTTGTAGCTGACATTCGGCGTCTGCTCGATGACGACACCCTTCCAGACGTTGCCGTCGGCAGTCTCGATCACGTCGAGGAACTCGAAGGAGCGCACGTCGATCTCGGTTCCTTCAGCGCGCACGTGCGAGGCGGTCGCGAGGAACAATGCACAGATGATCCAGGTCTTCATGTCCCGCTAACCCGCTAGCCGCAAGAAGTCGCAAGAAATCGCCGGCCCCCGCGCGCTGGCAGCGATCGCGACAAAACTGTCGCGTGATCACGGTTGCTTCCAGCTCGCGTGACCTCGGGCACGATGCTGGTCGTGTCTGCGCAGCTGTGGAAGCGAGAAGGCGAGGAGCCTCGGCTGACGTTCCGGTGTCCGTGGTGCGCCGTCGTCGGCGTCTCGCCGGTCTACGGCCGCCACGAGCAGCGTGCGGCGATCTGGCTGCTCGCCGGCTGTCCGAACGTGCCCTGCGGTCGCGGCGTATTGATCCGCGTCCCCGCGCAGGCCGGCTGGTCGCAGCTCGATACTGGCGACGACGGCATGCTGCTCGCGCCGAGCTGCGTCTATCCGCACGAGAGTTAGGGCGTGGCGAGCATCGCGATCTCGGCGTCCGTCAGCGCGCGATCGTAAATCTGCAGCTCGTCGACCTTGCCGTGGAACTGATAGGCCGGCATGCCCGCATTCTCGTCAGATCCGATCACGACGTCGTGCGTGTCGATCATCGACGCGGGGGCGTTCGTGCGTTCGCCGACTTTCACCGCGTCGATGAACAGCGCCTTCGTGCTTCCATCCCATCGGCCCGCGACGTGGAACCACCGGCCGGCGCTCAGCGTCGGTCCGCACACGAATTGGTCACCGCCAGCATCGTCGACTGTCTCGAGGCACGTGCCACTGCCGGCGGCAGCAGACCATGTCGTGATGCCCCACGCGTCCGATGTGCTCGGACCGAACGGCTTGGCGAACGCGACCTGGTCGAACTGATCGTTGTCGATGTAGATCCACGCCGCGATCGAGTAGCCGGCCGATGTCGCGAGCCAGCTGCCATAGCTGACGCGTGCGTACTGCGTGCCGTCGAATGCGGCCGCCATTCCGCGTACGCCAGCGACTTGCGTCGGACAGTTGATCCCCGCAATGCAGCGTGCGACCCGGCCGTTCGTGCTGCTGTCGTCGAGCACACCATCGCTTGGCTCATCGTCCATGCGGTACCAGGCGAGCAACCCCGGCAGCCGTGTGTCGGCGTCGGGGTTCGTCGGCGGTGAGTCGAGCAGATCGAAGTTCTCTCGCCCGCACGCGGCAAGCGCGACCAACACGACCACCCTCACCCGAATATCTTACGCCGGAAGTGCTACTCGGTGTCGACGACGTACGCGTAGCCGACGCGCGGCGTCGCCCACGACGGCGGCGCATCTTCGACGCACGACAGCTTCTCTTCGTCGTAGGTGTAGAAGTAGCGGTTCTCGCCATCGGGACGAATCGTCTCGATCGATAGCCACTCGCAGCCCCAGTGGAACGATCGCGTATAGAACACACGTGGCTTCGGCTTGCCGTCGGGGAGCGTGATGCGAATGTCGCCATCGTTCCACGCGCTCTCGTAGATCGCGTGCGCTCGCTTCGGCGCGTGAAGCTCGAGCCGTTGCACGACTCGTTGATCGCGCGGGATCGCGAACGCGCCGACCAAGAGCGCCGCCCCTGCAACCGCCGCCAACTTCAGGACAGGAGCCTCGACAGCATGCAGCATCCTTCAAGCGTACGCGCCGATCGTAGACGCGCCAGCAGTTCCTTCGGGAGCGCGTGCGAGTGATGTGATTACCGCGACGCGTCGAGACCGAAGAAGCCACGAATCCGGCCGAGGAGATCCTGCTTCGCGGTCTCGTGCCGTTTCTTGCGTACCTCGTCGCGTTCGTCGCGTGCCGCGCTTAGCGCCGTGCGTCGCATCGCCAGGACCTCGGCGATCTGATCCGCAATTGCAGGCGTCTCCTGGAGGATTTCCTGGAACGCGGCTTTCTGGATCCGGTAGCAGAGGATGTCGGTCGCCGCGACGACGGTGGCGGTGCGCGCTTCGCCGGTCATCAGCGACATCTCGCCGAAGAACTGACCCGGGCCGAGCTGCGCGACTGCCCGAATCGACTGATCGGCGTGCCCGATCTGCACGACCGCGTCGCCCTCGACGATCATGTACAGCCCGTCGTCCTGCTCGCCCTCGCGCGTGATCGCTTCGCCGCGCGCAAACGGTGCGAGCTCGAGTTGGTCCGCGAGCTGGCGCTGCAGTTTGGCGCTGAGGCCCGAGAACAGATCGACCTTCTTGAGCGCGCGCAGGCGCTGCTCGATCTCGCGTTCGGCTTTGCGCGTCTCGCGCTCCGGCGTCTCGTGGGTAAGAAAAATGCTGGTGGCCGGAATCGACAGCGAGATGCCGGCGCGCCGCAGCGCGAACCAGATCCGGGTGCGCACGGCACTGTCGGTCTGATCGTCGACCGCGAGGTCGGTGAGCCAGTAGCGCGCGATGTACTGCGCGTAGCTGTCGCGCACGCCCATCATCACGACATTCGGCGCCGGATCGAGTGCCATGCGCGGCACCGGATCTTTCTGCAGCGCGGCCTCGACGGTCTCGATCACCTCGCTTGGTGACCAGCGAAAGTCGACGAAGAATTCGATATGGCGGCGGGTCCGCTGCGGCGCGCCGGTACGACGGCCGAGGATCGTGATCTGACTCTTCACGAGCATGCCGTTGGGAATGATCACCGTGTCCCACGTGCGCAGCTCGATCGCGGTGTAACGCCACCGAATCTCGGTGACCTGACCGGATGGTTGACCGGGGCCGAGCGAGATCCAGTCGCCGACCGCGATCGACTTGTCGAGCTGGAGCGACAAGCCGCCCATGACGTTGCCGAGCGTGTCCTGCAGCGAGAAGCCGATCACGGCGGTGACGACCGCGCTCGTCGTGATCAAACCGGCGACCGAAAAGCCCGCGCGCCGACCGACTGCGATGAACACGACGATCACACCGAACGCGGTGAGTAGATCGAGCAGGATCCGCGGCAGCGTGAAGCCGACGCGCGGCAACAGTGCACGGAAGACCATCGTGACGCCGATCGACATCCCGGCGAGCGCTTCGAACGCGAAGCTCGTGGTCTCCGCGACATGGCTCTGGTAGCCAAACGCGGTCTGCCCGGCGCCGATCGCGAGCGCGACGACGTGGCTGATGACCAGCGTTGCAGCGGCACGCAGGTGGTAGCGCTCGACACGCGTGCCGTTGATCAGCGCGCGCGTCAGCAAGTACGCGACGACAACGTACGGCGTGCGTGCCGTCCACAGCTGTTCCGCGAGCACCGACCAGAAATGCACGAAGGTCGATGCTAGCCGATCGCGGCCGCCTCCTGCCGCGTGCGGCGTCCGCGAACTTTACCGATTAGAAGACGCCGCCGGACGCACCGGTCGCGCCGTTGTTGCCGTTCGGCGTGCCGCCAACACCGCCGGCCCCACCGCCGCCGAACTGCAAGGCGTTGCTCACCGTCGACACCGACCCGGAGCCGACGCGATAGACGCTGTACGACGGTCCGCCCGCGCCACCGCCGCCACCGCCGCCGCTGCCGCCGCTGCCGCCGAAGCCACCGTTGCCGCCGCGACCGACCTCGCCGGTGCACGTCGTGCCGCCGAGCCCGGCGTTGCCGCCGCTGCCGCCACCACCGCCGCTGCCGCCGTTGCCGCCGGTGCCGCCATTTCCCGACGAGATGATGTTGCCGCTGAGCAAGAGGCCATTCGAATTCACGACGAACACGCCGAACGAGCCTCCGCCGCCGGTGCCGCGATCGCCCGCGGTGCCGCCGCAGCCGCCGCCACCACCGCCACCACCGCCATTGCCGGAACCGTCGTCGACCCAGAAGCCGCCTTGACCGCCCCCCCCACCACCACCGCCGCCGCCGTTGCCGTTGCCGCCGTTGTTGCTGACCCAGAAGTTGGTCGCGGTGCTGCCGCCCGAGCCGCCCGCGCCCGCGGCACCCGTTCCGCCGCTCGCGCCGTTTTGTCCGTTGCCGCCGTTGCTCGGCGGGTCTCCACCGCTACCGCCGTTGCCGCCCGGAGTGCCGCCGGCTCCCGCCGTGCCGTTGCCACCTGCGTTCGAACCCTCTGGGCCGCCGTTGCCACCCGTACCACCAGTGCGGCCGCACGCGCTCGTGCCACCGCCACCGCCGGCACCCCAGTTCGATCCATCGCAGCTGCCGCCGCCGCCGTTCGCACCGCCACTGCCGTTGCCGACGAACGCACCGTTGCCACCGGCCGTGCCGGTGCCACCGTTGCCGGCGTTGATCACGTTGTTCACGAGTACGAGGCCCGAGCAGCTCGAGCAGTACACCGCGTAGTTGCTCACGCCCGCCGGCGCCGTCGTCACCGTGTCGATCGTCATGAGCGCGACGGTGGTCGGCAGCGAGATCGACGTGCCATCGAGCGCGGTGATCCGGCCGTCGGGAACCGTGGTCGAGCGAATCGTCGCGACGTACAGGTTCGAGCGCGCCCAGTTGTTGCTGCGCGAATAGCCACCGTAGATCGAGATGCCGTTACGCAGCGTGACGCGGCCGTTGTACGTGCCGTTCGACACGTAGACTTGCGTCTTGCCGGTCACCGCTGCCTTGGTCAGCGCGGCGCCGATCGTCTGCATCGGATCGGTTTTCGTGCCGGGCGCCGAGTCGTTGCCGTTTATCGCGACGAAGATCGCGGCGTTGATATCGCCATCGATGCCGTCGCAGTTGCTGTCGGTATAGTTGCTGTCTGGTAGGTCAGGACCCGCGACGAACGTGCAGGAGTATTCGCAGCCGTTCGCGAGGTTGCCGTCGAGGTTCCACCAGCTCGGCTGGCAGCCGTTGAACGTACAGCCGCCACCGCTACAGCCGACGACCGAGTTCGGATACGTGTTGTTGCAGTTGTTGCCGCAGGCGCCGCAGTTGAGCGCGTCGTTGCCCTTGTTGATCTCGCAACCGTCGGACGTCGTGCCATTGCAGTTCGCGTAGCTGCCCTCGCACGCGGCGATCGTGCACGCGCCGGCCGAGCAGCCCTCGACCGCGTTCGCGAGATTGCAGACGTTTCCGCAGATGCCGCAGTTGTTGACGTCGCTGGCGGTCGAAATCTCGCAGCCATCGGCGTCGTTGCTGTTGCAGTTGCTGAAGCCCGCGTCGCACGCGGTGATATTGCAGCTGCCTGCCGCGCACGTCTCGCTCGCGTTCGCGAGCGCGCACTGCTGACCGCACCCGCCGCAGTTCTGCATGCTCGTCGCCGTATCGGTCTCGCAGCCGTAGGCTGCGGTGCAGTCGGCATACGTGCCGGTGCAGCCGAGCACCTGGCATGACGACGCCACGCACGCCGTGACCGAGTTCGCGGTGGCGCACGAGTTACCGCACGCGCCGCAGTTCATGCCGTCGGTCGCGAGGTTGGATTCACAGCCGTCGGGTGTTTGCCCGTCGCAGTTCGCGTAGCCGCCGTCGCACGCGGTGATCGTGCACGCGCCGGCCGAGCACCCCTCGACCGCATTCGCGAGATTGCAATGATTGCCGCAGGTACCGCAGTTGTTGACATCGCTGGCGGTCGAGATCTCGCAGCCGTCCGGGTCCGCGCCGTTGCAGTTGCTGAACCCCGCGTCGCACGCGGTGATGTTGCAGGTGCCTGCCGCGCACGTCTCGCTCGCGTTGGCGAGCGCGCACACCTGACCGCACCCGCCGCAGTTCTGCATGCTCGTCGCGACATTGGTCTCGCAGCCGTACACCGCCGTGCAGTCCGCGTAGGTGCCGAGGCAGCCGGTGACTTCGCACGACGATGCGACGCATGCGGTCGTCGTGTTCGCCGTGGCGCACGAGTGATTGCAGCCGCCGCAGTTGTTGCCGTCGGTCGCAAGGTTGGTCTCGCAGCCATCCGGCGTTTGTCCGTCGCAGTTCGCGTAGCTGCCCTCGCACGCGGCGATTTCGCAGGCGCCGGCAATACACGCCTCCGCCGAGTGCGCGAGGTTGCACTGGTTACCGCAACTGCCGCAGTTCGCGAGGTCAGACTGCACCGAGACCTCGCAACCGTCGGCGGCGAGCCCGTTGCAATCGGCGTAGCCCGGGTCGCACGTGGTGATACTGCAGGTGCCGCTCACGCACGCTTCGCCGGCGTTCGCGAGCGCGCACTGCTGACCGCAGCCGCCGCAGTTCCCGAGGCTCGTCGAGATATCAGTCTCGCAGCCGTACACCGCCGTGCAGTCCGCATAGGTGCCGAGGCAGCCGGTGACCTCGCACGCCGAAGCGACGCATGCGGTGGTCGTGTTCGCGGCGGCGCACGAGTGGTTGCAGCTGCCGCAGTTCGCGCCGTCGGTCGACAGATCGATCTCGCAACCGTCGACTGGCAGGCCGTTGCAGTCGTAGTACGGCGTGAGGCACGACGCGATCTGGCAGCTACCATTGTTGCAGACCGGCGTCGCGTTCGGCGTCGTGCACTGCATGTTGCAGCCGCCGCAGTTGCCGAGTGACGTGGTGATGTCGGTCTCGCAGCCATTGTCCGGGCTCGAGTCGCATGGCGCGCGACCCGCGGGGCAGCCGGCCATCTGGCAGTCGGGGCTGCACACGCCCTCGTCCACATTGTTCGCGTCGTCGCAGACCTCGACGTTCGTGTGCACGTAGCCATCACCGCAGCGCGCGAGCAGACAGCCCGTGATGCAGTTGTCGGTGTTGTCGCTGTTCATGTCGTCGCACTGCTCGACGTTCGTGTGCACGAATCCGTCGCCGCACTTGGCGGTCACGCACGTCGACAAGCACGCGTCGGTCTCGTTCGCGTTCATGTCATCGCACTCTTCGCCGGTCTGAAGAATGCCGTCGCCGCACGTCGGCAGCGCGCAATGGTTCGTGCAGCCGTCGCGATCGACCATGTTGCCGTCGTCGCAGCCTTCGTTCATCTGCACGATGCCGTCACCGCAGCGAGGCAGCGTGCACGCGTTCGTACAGCCGTCATTGTCGACGGTGTTGCCGTCGTCGCACGCTTCGTAGATCTCTTTGATGCCGTCGCCGCAGTAGCGCGGCGGTGCATCGATCGCAGCGTCGACCGAACCATCGACCTCGTCGCCGGTCCCCGCATCAGGCGTTCCACCAGGATGGCCGTTTGCGCAACTCAGATACACGAATGCCAACGCGAGCGGCCACAGTCCCCTCATGCGCGCGACTGTATCGATCGGCGATCGCGTCGCCAATCGCAATCTCTCGACGGCAACCCGACCGCGAATACGACGCCGGCTCACCATTGCAAACCGCCGTTTGCGATCTCGGGTGGCAATCGTCAGCTTGCTGACGCGACGAACATCTCGGGTCAGCCGCGGCCGAGCGTCCGCAACAACTCGCCGGCGGCGGAGGCATCCCGTTTTGCACCGAGCCGCTCGAACGCGGTCGCCGCGGTCTTCGCCTCGTTCGCGGCAAGTTCCGCATGCTTGCCCGCGAGCGCTTGGGCCAACGACAGCCGAGCGCGTGCCGCTTCGTGCGGCAGGTTCGCGGCCGTGAACAGCTCGGCCGCGCGCTCGAGCTCGGGGGCTGCCGCGTCGGCATCCCCGGCGTGGAGGGTGAAGCGACCGGCGGCGAAGGCAGCGTGCGCGGCGATGTTCTTCAGCTTGTGGGTGGTGGCAGCTTCGCGGAGCTTGCGCACGGCGATCCCGGCCATCTCGCGATCTCCTGCCGCAAGCGCAGCGTCGACGAGCCAATCCGCAGCC
>DASUFX010000181.1:0-4769 GCA_036274355.1 Kofleriaceae bacterium
CCAGCATCATGCCGGCGCCGCCGAGCATCAGCCACGTGTCGAGGCCCGAGTGGATGATCGAGCGCGCGAGGCCAAACAGCACGTAGCCCGCAACCGCGAGGCCCGCGAAGATCGCCGCGAGCCGTGCATGCGGCGAGCGCGTCGATGCCGCGAGCGTGAGCACGAGGCCTGCGACGGGCACGAGCAACAGCCAGTGGTTGTCGTCGATCGCGAGCCGATACCCACGCACCGAGAACATGCCGCCGAAATCGATCCACGTCAGCGCCATCGATCCGATCAGCACGAGTCCGACGACGGAGAGAACACCAAACGCCCAGCCCGGCAGGTTCTTCATGGCGCGCACGGTAAAGGAGATTGGTCGGACCTTCAACAGAAACCGGTCGACGGGGTGATTTCAGCCAACGTGGTCGCCGTCGCATGATCGGACGCGGGGTCGCCGTTACTTCTTCTGGTCGACCGTGTTCCCTTTGCCCTTCGTGATCTTCGGCTTGTCACCGGTCTTTGCCTTCGCCCACGTGAGCTGATTGCCTTTGCCGCTCACCGCGATCGTGCCGACGTCGTCGACCTGGACGAAGTTGCCAGTGCCCGACACGGTGAGCTTCGTCGCCGACACGATCGTGACCACGTTCTTCTTGCCGCTCACGGTGACGCGTTTGCACTCGCCGAGCAGCCCGAACGTGCCCTTGTCCTGACTGATGCGGACAACGGGATCGGTCGCGCAGTCCCAGGTCTCGTTCGCCGTGGCCTTCTTGAAGACCTTCTCCGCGTGAGCGGCGGTCGGGGCAAGCGCGAGAACGAGCGCGAGCGCGAGGACTTTCATGCCGCGAGCATACCGGGTTCCGAACGAGCCCATCGCGTCAGGCTAATGACTCAGGGTGACGACTCGTCCGAGCAGCCCGCCGCGTCAGCGAGGCCTTGATAGTACTGCGCCCACGACGAGTACCAGCCTGACAGCGGCCAGCACGCGCTCATCCCGCACTGCAACGCGCGGATCCGGTAGTAGCCGGCGAGTCCCAGCCACACCGAGCAGCTCGACGGAGCAGCCGGCGCAGGTGCTGCGCTCTGTCCATTCCACCACTGCCGGTACATGACAAAGGGCGGGCCCGACGGCACCAGACCATCGATGCGCTGGAGCTGGATCGCAGACGGCGTGCCGTCGACGGTGCGCCAGATCGCGTAGACGACGTAGTCGTGCGCTTGGGTCGGGTTGCCTTCGGGGACCAACGACAACCGGCCCGTGCCGGTCTTGACGTTCTTCAGATCGAGCTCGTAGCCACCCGTTTCCGGGAAGCACCACGGCAGGCAGTACGGATACGATGCGTTATAGGTACCGACTGCGGTCGTCTCGTACCAAGCCGCTTCATCGAGCGTGATCGCACCGATGTCGCCGAGAATCGGCAACGAGCGCACGAACACGCCCGAGAAGCTCGGCGGGTTATCGTTCGTGCTCGGCGCCGCGAGAGCGACAGGCGATGACACGTCGATCGACGAATCCGTCGCGGGTGCGCTCCTGGGCTCGCTCGCCGTGTCGGGCAGCCGCCACCAGACCTGCGTCGGTCCCGTCGTGTCGCCGATCAGCGCGCGTAGCTGGACAGCGACCAGCGTGCCGTCGCCGTCTCGCCACAACAGGTCGAGGATGTACGTGCTCCGCACGACGCCGGTCTGATCGACGAGCGACAGTGCCGCAAACCCGATCGCCGGATTGGTCGGCACCATGTGGTACTGCCCGACCTCGTGCAGGCACGTCGGCAGTCCGCACGAGCGATAGAGCTCGTAGGTGCCACTGCCGAAGTTCGGCGCATCGAGCGTCACCACGCTCACCTGCCCTGGCAATGCGAACGGCTGCGCGTAGCGGCCGGGAAGATCTTCGACCGAGTCGACCGGCTCCGGGATGAGACGCGCCGCGGATGGCAGCGTCTCGGCATCGGGGCCAGCAGGTTCTGTCGCGCCGGTTTCGGGTGGCGCCTGGCTCGGACCAGGGCCCGAAATGCTGCAAGCGCACAACGCCAAAGTTGTTACGATTGTTAGTAGCTTATTCATTAGTCGGTCTCCTTTTGCTGCGCCGCAACATGAGACCGTGGATCCCTCAGGTCAAGCCGGAAAAAGTCTTCAGATTCCGAAGGCACGTCGAACAGCGGAATGACTCGCCTATTACTTTCTGTCCTCGGCGTTCGAACGTTTTTCGCGCGCCGGAACCTAGAAGCGACGGCGGCGCACGAACGCGAGTGCGACAAGCAACACGAGCAGGCTCGAGCTCGCCGAGCCGGTGGCGTTGCAGCCGGCGCTAGTGGTCCCGTTGCCTGTGTCGTCATCGCCCGATCCCGAGCCAGACCCGGAGCCCGATCCCGAGCCCTCGCCTGGATCCATCGGGTCCATCGGGTCGGGTGGCGGCATGACGCCCATCGTCGCGTCGATGAATGCGAGCTCGTCGTGAACGGCGGTGTAGATGTCGAACCCGCGCCCGCACACGTCGGTACCGCCCGAGGTGATGCCGACGACGGCGCGCGCGCCTGCGACCGTTTCGAATAGTGGCCCGCCGCTGTCGCCGTAGCAGCTGCCCTTGCCGTCGCCGACGTTCATGCAGATCACGTGTTCGCCCGAGATCGACGCGTCGTTCGCTGTCGCGCAGTCGACCGTCGTCTTCGTGACCTGGCGCAAGATGCCGCCGCCACCTTGGGTTTCGGACGTGTCGCCGTAACCGACCTCGAGGACCTGCGCCGGCGGCGTGACCACCTCGCGGTGGATCGGCGTCGGCGTGTAGTTGGTGACCGCTTGCGCGAGCTTGATGAGCGCGACGTCGTTGTCCCAGAGGTTCGTGTCGAAACCGGGATAGCCGATGACGTCGGTCACCGAGACGACCGTGCCGCCTGCGGAGCTGTTCGCATCGTTGTCGCCGAAACGAACATGGGTGTTCGCCGCGGTCTGGCCGTCGACGCAGTGCGCGGCGGTCAGCACCCATTCGGGCGATACGAGGGTTCCGGTGCAGAACCAGTCGCCCGGGGTGTTTTCGAGCGCGACGACCGACGGGTAGTCAGCCGGGTTCGCGACGGTACCGCCGACGATCGCTTGCTCGATGGTATGCGTGTCGGTGGTGACGCACGCGGAGACGAGGACAAGGCTGGGAACGATTCGCCGCATGCGCTGCCCGTCGAGCAAGCGCCGCGCCGATCGCGCAACGTGAGATTCATGCGCAACGGCGTGCGCGATTTGGTGCGCGACGATGCATTGGCGTGTCCGAAGCTGACTACTCGCGGTTACGACGACACTCCCAGCGCGCTGCGTCGTCGAGAGTGAGCGCGCCTCTGTCAGTTAACTGCAGTCATCGATCACGGCGCGCGGCGTTCGGCGAGCACGTGGCCCATCGACCGGTACTCGGCGCGCCCCGCACGCAACAGGTGCTGCTGGGTGATCGTCGGCGTGCCGTCCGCTGCGGCGAGGAATGCCGCCGCGAGCGCCGCGTTGCGGATGTTCGCGCCACTCATCTTCGGGAACGTGCGCGACAGCTGCTCGAAGTCGAGACCGTCGGCGAGCGGAGCCGCGCGCGTCGTCACGTTGCGTTGCCATAGCGTCGTGCGCTCGTCGTCGTCGGGCAGCTCGAACACGACGTGTGCGGCGAGCCGGCGCTTGAGCGCGGGATCGATCGCGGTGTCGAGGTTCGTTGTCAGGATCGTGATGCCACCGAACGCCTCGACGCGCTGGAGCAAGTAGTTGACCTCGAGGTTCGCGTAGCGATCGTTGGCGCCTTTCATGTCCGCCGAACGCTTGCCGAACAGCGCGTCGGCCTCGTCGAACAAGAGCAGCGCGTGACCTTGCTCGGCGGCGTCGAACACGCGCGCGAGCTGCTTCTCGGTCTCACCGACCCACTTCGACACGACCTGCGCGAGGTCGACTTGATACAGCTCGAGATCGAGCTCGCGTGCGATCAGCCCCGCGACCATCGTCTTGCCGGTACCCGGTGGTCCCGAGAACAGTGCCGGCACACCGGTGCCACGCGCGATCTTGCTGCGGTACTGCCACGTCGCGAGTACCTGGTGCGCGTGGCGCACGCGCGCGATCAGCGCTTGCACGTGATCGCGCGTGTCCTCGGCGAGCACCAGATCCTCCCACGACTGCGTGACCTCGACCGGATGCGCGAGGCCACCGAGATCCTCGGCGATGTTGTGGCGCAAGCCGTACATCAGGTCGGTTGCGTCGAGCGCACGGCTGCCGTGCTCTGCACGCACCGATGCCACCGCGCGATGAACGACGCCGGCACCGACACGATAGCGAAACGCGAGCGTGTCGAGATCGCCGGTCGGCTCGCGTGCCGCCTGCTCCCACAGCGTGCGGCGCACAGGTGCTTCGGGAAGTGGCCAGCGGACGCGTACGATCGGCCGTTCGGTGCCGAGATCGAGCCCGGGCATCGCGGAGGTAACGACGATGCTGCCGCGTGATGCGTCGAGGAATGCACCGAGCCCGAGCTCGGCTGGCAGGCGATCGGCATTCGCGATCACGGGCTGGGCGACGCCGAGCGCGACCTCACGGCGCAGCTCGAGCAGTGCTTGCTGATCGATGCGCTCGCGGCGCGCACCGTCGAGCTCGACGACCGGCCGACCACTCGCGCGTGCGACCGCGGTCGACCTCCCCGACCCTCGCGGCCCTTCGATGACGATCACGGCATCGCCCCGAAGCAGCGTGACGAGTTGTGCGAGCGCGTGCTCTTGTGCGGCGTCGAGCACGAGCTTGTCCGCAGCGACCACGCGACGCAGTGGTGCGCCCGGCGCATCGTC
>DASUFX010000182.1:0-5834 GCA_036274355.1 Kofleriaceae bacterium
CGGCGCAACCGACGACGTGGATCTGGGAAGGCGTCGTCATGTACCTCGAGCAAGCGGCGATCGAAGCGACACTCGCGGTGATCCAGCGCCGGTCGGCGAGCGGCAGTCGAATCGTTGTCGCGTATCACGCGCCGGCGTGGAAGCTTCATCTCATCGGGCTCGTGCTCAAGCGCGTCGGCGAGCCGTTGCGCTCGGCGTTCACGCCCGACGCGATGCGTGCGCTGCTCGCGAAGTACGAGTTTCGAGTCGTCAGCGACGAAGACGTTCCGACGATCGGCAGCAAACTCTCGCCGACGCTCGGCCGCGAGTCGCGCTTCTTGAGTCACATGCGCATCGTCACCGCCGACCGCGGCTAGAACCCGCCCTTGCCGATGAACGCGACGGCGGGTTGCCTGATCTTCCGGACGTATCCTGCCCGCCATGATCTCCCACCCTATACGGTCGCATGGCGTAGACTCCGTCGCCATGACCCAGGCACTCACGACCGTGGACTCCAACAAGCGTAGTGTTGTGGTGTTCCCGCTCCGCGGCGATCCGTGGCCGACCATCGCGACGTGGGCGCAGCGGCACAAGTTCATGCCGCGCGAGCCGCAGACCGGTAACGTCAAGCTGTTCCAGAAGGGCAGCGGATTTTGGACCGCGGCGATGCGTGCGCAGTTCACGCAAAACGGCGATCAGATGGAGCTGCAGGCGTGGCTGCCGATCTCGATCTTCGCGCGCATCGCAGCGCTGTTCATGCTGCCGGCCGAGATGCACATCCGCTCGGGTGGTTTCCGCGCGGTGTTGCCGCGCAAGATCGCGCGCGAAGCGATCAACGATCTGCTCGCTCAGGTCGGCGCGACGCCGATTCCGTAGCGCGATCAGTCGTGCATCTCGATCGCTTTGACCGCGAATCGCAGATAGTCGCGCTCGGTGACGATTCCGATCAGTCGACCGATCGTATCGAGCACGGGTAGGCACCCGAAGCGGTGATCGAGCAAGAGCCTGCCGGCATTGGACGCGAACGTCTCGGGGCCAGCGGTCCAGATGTTGTCGCGCGTCATGATCTGCGACACCTTGATATCTTCTTGCCGCGCACGTCGCTGCTCGTCGGTGAGGCCCGTCAACGAGCTGATCTGTGCACGCAGGATGTCGCGGTGCGTGACGAGCCCGACGAGATGTTGATGCTCGTCGACGACCGGTAGATGCCGCAGGTGTTTGAACTGCATGACATCCTCGGCGAGGGGCAACGTCTGCTCCGCGAACAGCGTCACGACGGGCGCGCTCATGATGTGCTTGACCAGGACCGGCGGCATGCACCGAAGCGTTGCAAGCTCGTGCCCAGGTGTAGTCGCTCGATTTCGCGCAGCCTCTGCACCGCCCGAAGGTCGACTGGCAACTCCTGCGCAAACCTGACGAGGTAGCGCCGGGTTAGCTGCTGGCCCGCGACTTGCGATGCCTTTGTCCGATGACGGCCGAAGACACACGTCTACTGTTGCTCGCCCAGCACGATCGTTTGCGTCAGCGCAGCGAAGCCTGCATCCGCCTTGCGAAGCTCTACGAGACCGGCGAGGCGTGGGGCGCCGAGCTCGACCACGCGCTCCAGGAGTTGCGCGAGGAGTTCGCGACGCACAACGCGAGTGAGACGCGGGTGATCAGCGAGCTCATGCACGGACCTGCCGCATGGGGCTCGCTCATGATCGACCGCATGCTCGAGGAGCATCTCGCCGAGCACGCGGCGTTCTGGGAGCTCCTCTCGGGTACGCGTGCCGAGGTCGCAGCGCGGATCGAAGAGCTCGTCGACGAGATCGAAGCTCACATGGCCGCAGAGGAACGGACGTTTCTCGCACCGGTCACGTTGCGCGATGACGTCATTCGGACGCGCACGCGCGAAGGCAGCTACTGATCAGCGAGCTGCTTCGACGGGCCGGAGCGCGGGTTCTGGCGCGAGCGGCTCGTAGCTCTGGGTGCGCGGATCCCAGTAGTACTCCGCACCCGCGCGATCGAATGCGCGCGACTTGATCGGGCGGAAGCCGTCGGTGAGCGGAATCTCGTCGATAACTCGGATGATTCGCGGCCGCGCGTACTCGGGCAGCGCTTGCACCGCGGTCGCGAGCGCTGCGAGATCGAGCGACGTGTTTGGATGCAGCTGGATCGCAGCGACCGGAATCTGTGCGCCGGCCTCGTCGGGATCAGGGCGCGGGACGGCGACACACAGCGCGACGCACGGGCAGTCGTAGAGACCGTCCTCGATGCGCGTCGAGGCGACCGGGCCTTGGCGCGTATGGATCATCTGGCTCGGCCGATCGACGAACCAGTAGTCGCCCATCGTGTCGACCTTGAAGAGCTCACCGGTGACAAACCAGATGTCGTCGGGCTCGAACGCGTCGCGGAGTAGACGCTTCGGATCGATGTGCGCGAGGTCAGCGCTACGTTGCGACAGCCGGGCGATCAGCATGCCGGGCTCGTCGAGCCGCGCGCGCACGAGACGGCCTTTGCCGTCGTGCACGAGATCGTCGTCGTCGAAGTTGTAGGCCGCAATCGCGACCTCGGGCGAGCCGGGCAGCGGGCGACCGGCCGAACCGATCTTCTTGCCGGCCGCGTTCGCGAGCACTGCGTTCGCTTCCGTCGACGCGTAGAGCTCGAGCACACCGACCGGACCGAAGCGATCGACGAGCTGGCGCCAGACATCGGCACGCATGCCGGAACCGACGAACAACCGCACGGAGTTGTTCTTCTCGCCGAGCACCGAGTCGGCGTCGACGAGGCGGCGGCACATCTCGCCGGCGTAGTAGACGACGCTGACACCGTAGCGACGCACTTCGTCCCAGAACGTCTCGGGTGCGAAGCGCGACGCGAGCGCGAGCCGCGAGCCGCCGATCAGCGCGCTGTGCGCAGCGACGAGCGAACCTGACGGATGGTGGAGCGGCAGACAGCAATAGACGGTGTCGCGCGTCGTCAGCGTCGCGGCGGCTGCGGCGCCGAGCGCCGAAAAGGCCCAGCGCCGATTCGTGATGCGCACGGCGCGCGGCGGTTCGTACTTGCCGCTGGTGACGAACACCATCGCGAGGTCGTGCGCGCGGCCAGCGTCGGGCCGATACCACGCGGGCAACGTGACGGCGTCGGGATCGATCGTCTCCATGTCGATCACGCCCGGCGGAATGATGCGCTTCGGGCGCTCCATCCCCGGCGGCAATTCGCCTTGCTCGCCGACGCCGCCGAGCACCATCACCTTGATGCTAGTGACAGCACGCACGCGCGCGGCGGTCTCCGGATCGACGATCAGCACCTCGACTTCGCCGAGATCGAGCGCGCGCGGCAGGACGTCGTCGGTGGTGTCGGGTGACAGCAGCACGGCGACGGCGCCGAGCCGGTTGACGGCAGCGACGACCGACAGGTGCGACGGCCGTGACTTCATCATCACGCCGACGCGGGTGCCGACCTTGACGTTCGTCGCGATCAAGCCGCGCACGATCGCGTCGACGCGCCGGTTCGAGTCGGCGTACGTGAACGCGCGGCCGCGCCACAGAAAGAACGTGCGATCGCCGATGCGTGCGGCCTGATCGGCGAGCGCCTTGCCGAGCGAGATCCGCGAATCGTCGTCGATGTTGCGCAGGCGATGCAGCCGCGGCAGCTGCCAGCGCGCGTTGTCGAGATAGGTACCGAGATCCTCGCCGAGCTCTTCGACGCGATCGAGCGCCGCCTTCGCGGTCTTCTCGACGAGCTCCTTTGCGAGATCGAGCGGGCTCTCGTCGTCGTCGTCCTCGTCGTCATCGACTTCGACCGGCTCTCGATCAGCTGCCTGCGCGCGCACGTCGATCGCGCTCGGCGGAATCTCGCCGCGCATCCACGCCACGACACCGGGCCACGTCACCGTGAGCGCTGTCGAGCCGACGACGAGGCCGAAGTGCCCGGCCTTGAGCATCACTTCATACAGCTTCGTCACCTTCGGTGCGGCGCGCCGAATGCCGCGCACGGAGCCCGGGCGGCCCATCTCGTCGCGGTTTCCGACGAAGTAGAGAATGGGGCAGGTGAGATCGGCGAGCGTGATCGTATGGCCGTCGATCACGATGCCGCCCGACGCCATGCGGTTGCCGACGATCACGTCGTCGACGAATTTGCGGAACGCAGGACCCGGCCACGCGACGAATCCTTCGCCGCCGAGGAACAGGCGCTTCGCTTCGCGCTTTTCGAGCGCTTGGCGGTCGTGCAGGTTGCGCACGAAGTCGACGAGCTGCAGCGCTTCCTTGCGCGCGGACAGCAGCTTGAATCCCGTCGACGTGAACATGCCGGGCAGTCCTTCGAGGCGCGAGAGCGGCCATGCGAGCGCCGCGCGCATGCCCGCGACGAGCCGCTCCGTGATCTCTTCACCGACCTTGAGGTGGCGATGTAGATCGACCGGGCTGCCCATCGTGATGATCGATGCGAGGCCTTCGCTCTTGCGAAACGCAGCAGCCTGGTACGCGAACATGCCGCCCTGCGAGTAGCCGACGAGGTGGACATCCTTGCCGGTGACCGTGCGCACGCGACCGATCGCTTCGGAGACCGCGCGCACGTGATCGTCGAGCGTGCGGTTCATGCCGCCTTCTTCACGCTCCGGCGCACCGAAATCGACCAGCCACACGTCGACGCCCTGGCGTGCGAGGAACGCGACCGCGCTGACGTCGGGAGAGATGTCGTAGACCTCGGACGCGACCATCAGCGGCGGCACGAGCAGCAGCGGCTCTGCGATCGGCGTGACACCCGGATCCGGCGCGCGCTCGTAGCGGCGAAGCCGATAGACGCGCTCTTCGTGGAGCACTTCGAACGGCGCGCCGTACGGTGCTGTCAGGCGACCCGCGCGCGCGATCTCGAGCGCGTTCTGCCACGCGAGCCCGAGCCGACGTACGCGCTTCGCCCAGCGCACTTGGCGACGACGTCGTTCGGTTGCATTCCCGCGCCTGGACTCGACCATCTCGTCGAGTCTATCGCGGCGGCGGCATCGGCTGTTGCGGCAGCATCGGTTGCGTGCCGTATGGCGGCGGAGCTTGACCCGGCGTCAGTCCGATCGCGATCGGTTCGTCGTCGAAGCGCTGCCAGTTATCAGTCGCGAAATCGACGATGACCGGGAAGATCGCGAGGAAGAAGTTGCCGAAGATCCAGCCGTTCAACGTCTTGTAACGCATGACCTGAATCGGCTGGAACCCGGGGTAGTAGATGCGGATATCCGCCATGCTGCGGCTGCGGTCGAGCTCGACCATCATCGGCGTCTGGCCGACGACCTGGCCGTTGACATAGACGTACGCCCCCGGCGGATTGGTCGTGATCGGAATCGTGTCGGGACCGCCAGCGACGATCGTCGCGCAGCCCCAAAGAAATGCGGTGCTCAGTGCGAGCGCGAGTGCCGCGCGGTTCACTTAGCCGGGTTCTCCGGCGAGCCGGTAGCCGACGCCGCGCTTGCTTTCGATCAAGTCGTCGGCCTGCACGCTGCCGAGCTTGCGGCGCACGCGGTGAACGAGCTCGCGCACGTTCTCGCTGTCGGCCTGCACCGAGCGAAACGACAGTGCGTCCGCAATCTCGTGCCACGCGACATACGCGAGCTCGGCGTCGGCGACAGACCGGCGCCGCTCGACGAGCAATTGCAGGAGGCCAAACTCCATCGCGGCGAGCTCGATCGAGCTCTCGCCGATGCGCAGTACGCCACCGTCCACGCGCTGGCGCAGATCGAGCTGGTGACCGCGCGGCGTGGTGACCTTCGCGGAGAACACGAGCTCGTCGCGACGCGTCGGCGCAGTGCGGCCCTGACCGCGCGGCGGCTCGCCTTTCGGGAGCGCCTCCGGCCAGAAGTAGAACTTCACGTCACCGAGGCGGATCGT
>DASUFX010000183.1:0-13316 GCA_036274355.1 Kofleriaceae bacterium
TGATCGTCGATGCGGGGGTCACGCGTGCACGTGCCGATGCGCGTGTTGCCGAGCCACGTGCCGACGCGGCGCCACGCGATGCGAGCATCGCGATCGATGCGGTTGCGATGGCAGTGCCGCCAGACGCCGCCGTCGCGACGACCGGGTTCATCGTCGTCAAGAACGACACCTGGTGCGAGGTCACGATCGATGGCGATCCGCGTGGCCGCACGGGTGCGATGAATGCGTCGAAGCCGCTGCGCGTCGATGCCGGTCCGCACACCGTGATCTGCGAGCAGCCCGGCACCGCGAACAAATGGACGAAGCAGGTCGAGGTTGGCAGCGGTGGATCGGTGACGGCGGCGGGCTCGATGCTCCGCGCGTTCGCGGTCACGCTCGGCGTCGACGCGACGATCGACGGCATCCCGCACAAGCGGGGCGCCGTTGTGACCCTCAAGCGCGGCCGCCACGACTTCGAGATCAACGGGGTCATGACCCGGTTCGATGTGAGTGCCGCCTGCACCGTCCAAAGCACGCCCGAACCCGGCTGCTATTAGGCACTTCGGCGGATTTCTGGAATCCGTGACATCGCTGTCGCGATCGTCGCCGCGACCCCATGCGAGGCTCTAGTGATTCGAGTACTTGCGGGTGGCAGGCTGGTTGCAGCACAACGGAATCTCGTGAGTCGCTTTGCGCTCATAGGACTGGTGTTGTCGGGGTGCTTCTACACCGACCCGATCAACCAGCGTCCATCGCTCGACATCGTGCGTCTGCCGCCGGTGGCCGATCCGTACCGCGGCGACATGGTGAGCCTGAAGGCGAACGCGAACGACCCCGAGGGCTACAACGTCTGGTTCAAGTGGCGGGCGTACGCGTGCACCGACGAGTCCGACTGCGACCACGCACCGTACTTCGAGAAGTCGGACGAGCGAATCGACTTGATGGTGCCGATGGATCGCGACCCCACGTCGACCGGCGCCGTGCGCGCGATCCACGTGTTCCTCGAAGGCGTCGATGATTACGGTGCGACCGCGCGCCCGATCCAGCAGCTATGGATCGGCGTTGCCGATCACGCGCCGACGCTCGAGCTGCGCGCGGGCAGCGGTTACGGCAATGTCGTCAACACGCCGATCAACGTCTACGCGAAGGTCGGCGATCAGGACGATAAGCCTGAGACCCCGCAGCTGAGCTGGATTGTGTACACGCCGACGAACAATCCCGCGTACGAGTTCGTCGACATCACGGTCCCAGACGACGGCGACACCAAGCACAAGCAATACGGCAAACGCATCACGCCGCACGGCACTGGCAAGTTCACCATCGAGGTAACTGCAGACGACTTGCTTGGCTCGCCAACGTCGACGGTGACGCAGACGATCGAGCTCAACGTCGGCGATGACCGTGCGCCGTGCCTGCGCCAGCTGACGCCACTGGTCGCGACGGCACCTGCGGCGCTGCCGATGGCGGAGCCGACCTTGTTCCAGGTGCACGTCGTCGAGGACGATCTCGATCCGTACCCGACGATCAACGACACGATCCTTGGCACGACCCAGTTCACGTGGTCGCTGCTCGCCCCAGGCGGGTCGCGCCAGGTGCTCACCGGTGTCACGGGTAATAGCGTCGCGCTCGATCCTGCGAGCTATCAGCCGGGCGACATTCTCGAGCTTCGCGTCGAGATTGCCGATCGCGTTCCGAGGCAGATCATGTGTGCCGACTCGAACGCGACATGCTCGGTGATCTCGGACAACAGTTGCCTGCAACGCCAGACCTGGCGCGTGGAGGTGCGGTGATGCGCAAGCTAGTCGCGATCGCGATGCTGTCCGTCGCGGCGTGCTCGGGCGATCTCAGCGTCGGCGGTGATGACAACACGACGGCCGACGGCAATACGGGCATGGACGCAGTGCCGTGCGGCCTGCAGATCGGTTTCGATCCCATCGATCCGGTGGCGAGCTCGGTGTTGCCAATTCGTGCGTACACGAACCTCGTCAACACCGCCGGCGTGCTGTCGTTCACGTGGACGGTCACGTTCAATGGCGCCAACGTGCCGACGACGGAGCAGGCGGCCGACGGTTCGCAGATCAACTTCATCGCGGCCACAGCCGGCTCGTACTTCGTCACGGTGCAGGTCAGTGGGCCGACGGACTGCTCGTACGCGTCGACAGCGAAATATGTCGAGGCACCCGGTGCCAACGCGGACGTGTTCCGCTTGCGTACCGTGCCAGCACCGAACCTCGCGCCGCCACAGGAGACGTATATCCAGGTGAAGGGCGGCGCAAACATCGATCGCGCGATCGCACTCGACAGTGGCATCTCGGTCACTGGCCTGGTCAAGAACACGGCGACGAGCACCGGCATCAGCGCGTACCTAAAGTTCATGCCGCGCAGCATGCCGACTGCGTACACCGAGCTGTTCTCGTCAGCGACCGGTGTCTACAACCTGCGGCTCTTGCCATACGACCACGACGTACTCGTGATTCCGACGGCGACGACGCTGGCGCCGAAGCTCGTGCCGTGGAGCGCGGTGCCATTCACGACGGAGCTCCACGTCGGGCCGGGCACCGTCGTCAGCGGCACCGTGCACAACCCCGCCGGCAATGGCTTCGCGGGCGCAAAAGTGCAGCTGTACGCGGGCAGCGTCCCGTCGACGATCGGCACGACGGCGGCCGACGGCAGCTTCTCGGTGCGGACCGACTTCCCGACGACGTCGTCGCAAGTGACCGTCAAAGTCACGCCGCCTGCGTCGAGTGGCTTACCGAGGCTCGAAGCGACGAGCACGTTCAACCTCGCCAACGCACTCAACATCAACTACGCGGCCTCGCTCGCGACGTGCAATCTACAGAACACGCCCGTGCAGCGCGTTGGTGCGAACCAGGCGAACGCGCAAGTCACGGTCGTCGGTGCACTCGGCGGCGTCGCGGGTACGATCGGCGGGATCAACGCGACGAACACCGTGCGCGTGAGCGCGACCGCCGACGGCACCGGCAGACTGCCGTCGATGCTGGTGCCGCGCGGAGCGCTGAACGTGGTCACCGTCTTGTCGATGACCGATCACGCAGTGAGCGCGATCGACACCAGCGCGTGCAGCGTCACGCAGATCGACGCGCCCGCGATGACGACGATCACCGGTGCGACGAAGGACGCGACGATGACTGCGTTGCCGAACATTCGCATCGAGGCCGAGCCCGTCGGCGTGCTCGCCACCGCGGGCGTCGCGCCGATTCACATCATGTCGAACGACACGACGGGCGCGTTCTCGCTGCCGCTCGCTGCTGGCGGCCGCTACAACGTGCGGTTCACCGATCCGCAGCAGCGCGCCGCACCGCTCACCGCGAGCAACGTCGCACCCGGCGGCGTGCCGACGAACGCGCAGCTCGCCAAAGCACTCGCGCTCACCGGCCAGGTCAGCATCGTCAACAACTCGACCCCGGTGATCGGCGCCTCGGTCCAGATCCTGTGCACCACGTGCAGCGGGCTCGACCTCGAGCGACCGATCGCCGAGACCGCGACGAACACCGTCAGTCGCTACGCGATCGCGGTACCCGACCCAGGGACGATGTAGGATCGGCTCATGCGTCGGCTGCTGGTGCTCGTTTGCTTCCTGCTGTTCGGCGCACGTGCATATGCAGAGACGATCGCGATGCTGCCGCTCGATGGCGAGAAGCGGCTCGAGATCTACGGCCAGCCGGTTGCCGCCGAGATCGCGCGTGCGCTCAAGGCTGCCGGCCTCGACGTCGTCGTGGTCGGCGCGAAGATGGACGTGCCTGATCGCGCGCAGCTGATCGTCGATGGCACGATCAAGTCGACGAAGACGAAGCAGATCGAGCTGTCGATCCGCGTCCGCGATCCGCGCGATGGCACCGTGCTCGATACGCTGCCGTCACCGCCGACGAAGCTCGACGATCTCGACAAGGCGGCCGCCGATCTCTCGGCGCGCGTGGTGCCGTCGGTGAAGACGCAGCTCGAGAAGCTCGTGAAGCCCGCCGTGCCGAACGTGCCCGTCGAGCCGACGAAACCACCGCCGCCGAAGCCCATTGTGCCGCCGCAACCCACGCTCGCGACCGCGGTGACCGTGCGCTCGAAGGCGCCGCCGCTCGCATCGCTGCGTGACGCGCTCGATCGCGAAGCCGCGCTGTTCGCAGCGAAGCAGCCCTACGCAGGCAAGCTCTCGCTCGAGGTGCTCACGTACAAGGCGAGCGACGGCCAGGTGCCGATGGCGCGCGCGCGTGTCCGCGCGATCATCGAGGGCGGTACGACGAAGTTCGATCGCATCGTGCGCACCGACACCATCGTCGGCGATCCGAAGAAGTCGACCGACGATCTCGCCGCACGTACCGCGCGCGAGGTGCTCGCGATCCTGCGTCCTCACCTGAGGCGAACGCTGGGGCACTGATGCAGCCCAGGGGGACTTCCTCGCCGGGTGCGCTCGTCGTCCTCGTGCTGCTCGCAGGGACCGCTGTCGCGCAGCCGTCCGTCGAGCCGTCGAGTGATCCAGCGCTCGCGCCGCCCTCTGTCGAGCCGTCGAGCGATCCCGCGATCGCGCTTCGCGAAGCAAATGCAGCGGCGACCGCCGGCGATTGGGCTCGCGTGACGGCGACCGTCCAACCCCTGCTCGCACGCCAGCTCGACCGTGCGGACCTCGCCGAAGCGAACCGCCTCGCCGGCATCGCCGCGATGTTCGCGCAGCCCCCCGATCACGCCAAAGCTGAACAGCATTTTGTCGCGTATTTACGTATCGACATCGACGGCCATCTCGATCCTGCGCTGTACCCGCCCGAGGTCGTGAACTTCTTTAACGACGTTCGCGCGCGCCATGCCGCCGAGCTCAAGGCGCTGCGCCCGAAGGACCGCAAGCGCTACGCGATCCTGTCGGTGCTGCCGCCGTTCGGTCAGTTCCAGAACGGCGACAAGGTCAAAGGCATCGTGATCGGAAGCCTGCTCGGCGCGTTCGCGATCACGAACGTGACGAGCTACTTCGTGCTGCGTTCGTGGTGTTTCCCCCAGCAAGGAATGGGCGGTTCCTCGACGGGATGCGACGGCGAAATGGTGCCGGAGCAAAATCACAACAGCTCGGCAACTACACTTCGTGCAGTCAACATCACGGCAGGTGTTGGTCTCATCCTCACCTACGCGTACGGTGTGTACGACGGTATCCGCGGCTATCGGCGCGACTCACGCGAGCGCGCACTGATTCCGTACGCCACGTCATCAAACGGCACTGCGATGGTGGGCGTACACATGAATTTCTGACCGCGTTCGGGGGCTACAGCCCCTGGGTTTGCGTCCACTGCACGAGCGAACAGACGCATACTGTCGTCGCGCCGCCGTGGTTTGTTGGCCGCGTTCGGCGTTGTGATCTCCCGTTCGGGCAGATACGATTTCTTTCGGAGTGAGGCAGCCGGTCCCCTTCGGGAAATACTTGCTCCTCGATCGCATCAGCGTCGGGGGCATGGCTGAGGTCTTCAAGGCCAAGTCCTACGGCGTCGAGGGTTTCGAGAAGATCATCGCGATCAAACGAATCCTGCCGACGATGGGTGAGGACCGCGACTTCATCAAGATGTTCATCGATGAAGCAAAAATTGCGGGCCAGCTCGCGCACGCCAACATCTGCCAGATCTTCGAGCTCGGCCGCATCGACGGCTCTCACTTCATCGCGATGGAGTACATCTGGGGCAAGGACCTGCTCCAGATCCAAAACCGGCTGCGCAAGACGAAGCAGCCGATGCCGATTTCGATGGCGAGCTTCGTCATCGCGAAGGTGCTCGAGGGTCTCGACTACGCGCATCGCAAGCGAGACCCGCTTGGTCGTCCGCTCGAGATCGTGCACCGCGACTGCTCGCCGCAGAACGTGCTCGTCTCGTACGAGGGCGAAGTAAAGGTCATCGACTTCGGCATCGCGAAGGCGACGAGCCGCAACTCGCGCACGATGGCCGGCGTGCTCAAGGGCAAGTTCGGATACATGTCGCCCGAGCAGGTGCGCGGTCTGCCGCTCGATCGCCGCAGCGACATCTTCGCGATCGGCACGATGCTCTACGAGTGTCTGACCGGTGAGCGTCTGTTCCAAGGCGAGACCGATTTCTCGACGCTCGAGAAAGTGCGCAACGTCGACATCGCCGCGCCGCGCAGCGTGAATCCTGCGATTCCGGACGCGATCGAGAAGATCATCCTCAAGGCGCTCGCGAAGGACGTCGAGGATCGCTACCAGTGGTGCAGCGAGATGCTCGCCGATCTGCAGGCGTACCTGATGAGTCAGGACGTCGTGTTCACGGCGAAGTCGCTGTCGGGCTGGCTCAAGGACGTCTTCTCGAATGAGATCGAGCGTGAGCGTCAGCTGCTCGAGCAATACAAGCGAGTCGGTCGCGATGGTCTGATCGCGGGTGTGCCGTCGGCGCAAGCGAAGCTCGATGTCGTCGAGAATCTCGGCGAAGCGGGCGCGCCCGAGGGCGACGCGACGATGCTCGGCGGCCCCAACTTTGACGATGTCGAAAAAGACACCGGTGCGGCGCCCGACGTGCACCAGATGCCCGCGGCTGGGGGGCCGCGCGGTTCTGTGCAGAAGAAGGGGGCGTCGGCGCCGACACCGGTGGGCTATCAAGAGGACGAGGAAGGCGAGGGCGATTTCGGCGAGGAGGCTCCGACGGAGATCTTCGGCGAGACCGAGTCGCCACCGCCGCCGGTGCAGCAGCCTGCGGTCGGTCGCTCGCCGTCGCGTCCTGACATCGGTGGCAAAGCGCCGCCGAAGCCACCGCCGGGCCGCCCGAGCACCGAGCGTCCTGCGGTGCAGCCGCCGATGGCCGCGCGTCCCGCGAGTGGCGGCATGGGCATTCAAGATGGCCTCGCGCCGACGGCAGGCGTGGGCGCGTACGGCCAGTACGCACAGCCGATCGGAACGCCGCCCGGCCCGCAGCCCGCGATGATGGGTCCGCCGTCCGGACCACAGATGGCGATGGGTACGCCCGGCGCGATGGAGCAACAGCATCCAGGCGCGCAGGGTCTCGCGCCGCACGAAGGTCATCAGCAGCCGCAACGCACCGTGCTCGGCATGCAAGCGCCGCCGGGCCTCGGCAACTACGGCAGCAACTATCGCGTGTCGCAGCAGATACCCGCGCAGCAGCCGGGCATGAACCCGCAAGTGGTTCAGCAGAACCAGTCGTATCCCGGCTACCAGCAGCCCTATGGCTACGGCCAGCAGGGGTACCCGCAGCAACCGCAGTACGGCCAGTATCCGTCGGGCCAGATGCCGCAGATGCAGATGCCGATGGGCGCGACGCCGCTTGATCAAGGCATGCCGATGGCGGAGGGCAAGCGCTCGACGCTGGTCCGCGATATCGGCATCGGCGTCGGCATCGCTGCGCTCGTGCTCGTCGGTTTCCTCGTCGTGAAGATGTTCGTGCTCGACAACGACTCGAAGTCGGGCGGCTCGGGCGCGCAGACGACGTCGAAGTTTGCGACCGTGAAGCTCGCGATGCCGGCTGGCGTCGCCGCGGAGATGTTCGTCGACAACGAGCGCGTCGCGACGGTGACCAGCGACTCGCCGGGCATCCCGGTCAGCGCCGGCATCAAGCACATCAAGCTCGTCGGCACGAACGGCCTGTCTTGCGACGATCCGAAGGTGAAGCTCGAGGCCGGCAAAACCACGACGCTCGAGTGCAACTTCGGCATGACCGGCTCGGGTGGCCCCGCAACCGGCTCGGGCACAACGGCGACCGGCAGCGGCGAGACCGGCACGCAGGTGGCGCAAGGCGGTACGGCTGGCTCCGCCGAGACCAAGGCGACCGACACGAAAGCCGTCGACCCGAAGGCGACGGACACCAAGGCGACGGACACCAAAGCTGTCGACGCGAAGGCGACGGACACCAAGGCGACCGACGCCAAGCACGTCGACACGAAAGCCGTCGATACGAAGGCGACGGACACCAAGGCGACCGACACGAAGGCAACCGACACCAAGGCGACCGACACGAAGCACACGGGCGACACGAAGCACGTGGGCGACACCAAGGCGACCGACACCAAACACGCGGACACGAAGTCGACCGATCCCAAGTCGACCGACACCAAGGTGACGGACACGAAGGCGACCGACACCAAGGCGGCAGCCGGAGATCCGAACAAGGGCTACCTGCAGGTGTTCAGCAAGCCGCCGGCGAAGATCCTCGTCGACGGTACCGACACCAATCTCAAGACGCCGATCTCTGGCCAGTCGTTGTCGCTCGCGCCCGGCAAGCACAAGATCACGTTCGTCATCGGCGATGACCGCTTCACGTATCCAGTGATGATCAAGGCCGGCACGACCGAGACGATGAGCAAAGACCTCCAGTAGGTCGAAATGGCGCGCTGGGTTCGCTAGGGCGACCGGCGCGCAACGAAGCCGATAGGCCCGCGCTCGTAACCCAAGCGCTCGAAGAACCCAACACTCTGCGGCTGCGCCCCGAAGAACAGCTTGCCGCGCGGTGCTAGCTCGAGCGCCCGACGCATCAGCTCGCGGCCGATTCCGCGCCGCTGATAGGTCGGCAACACCAGGATCTCCGGAACTGTAGCTAGGAAGTGACCGTCCGTGAGGACCCGAACGGCTCCGATCAACGTGTCGCCGTCCCAGGCGCCAATGTTGCTCGTGCGCGCTAGTGCAGCTGTGACCTCGGCAAGCCCGTAAGCGCCGGGCCAGACGTGCTGTGCGAGCGAGAACCAGTCCTCCGCCGCAACGCCTTCACCGTAGCGGATCACCTTCGCGGTGCCTCGCTACGACGACTTGTTCTCGTGCGCTTCGAGCTCGTGCAGCTTGGCTTCGAGCTCGGCGATGCGATCCGCGAGCTGCTTGACGTCTTTGTTGACGCTCGCCCACGGATTGATCGCGTGCTGAATGTCTTCGATCGCGCCGCGGACTTTGCTGTCCACCTGCTTCTGCCACTCGTCGAGTCGATGCTTGCTGTGATCGACCCACTCGCGTAGCGCGGCGAGGTTCCGCTTCTTCGCAGCGGCTTCGGACTCGGGCGAACCTTCGACTTCGTCCGCAACGGCAGCGGCCTGCGAATCGTCGTCGGGGGCGCCGTTGCCGCCCTCATCTTCCTTCTTCTTGCCGGGCAGGATGCTCTGCACTCGGCGTTGCGCTTCCGCAAACCACTCGCCACCGCTCTGGATGATGTTGCGCATCGCGTTGAGCGGGAGGAAGGAACGTTGTTTCTTCTCTTCCTCGAAGATGATCTGCGCGAGCGTGACCGTCGTCAGATCCTCTTTTGTTTTGTTGTCTACGATTTTTACGTCATCGCCATTCCGGATCATTTCGCTGATCTGGTCGAGCGTTACGTACCGACTGTGCTCGGTATCGTAGAGCTTTCGATTCGCGTAGCGCTTTATGATCCGGGTTTCGGGCATTGGGCGCTCCAATGATTCCAAAGTTATCACGCACCGCGCCAAGGCCTCAACGTGTCACACTGAAAGCGTGGGGCCGGACCACATAATTGCTCGGTTAAAGGCGATCCGGGACCCTCGAATGCGGGTGCTTGCATTGGTCGGAGCACTGGGTGAGGGCAGCCCCGACGAGTGGGTGCAGGCGCTCAGCACCATCGTTACCCGGGCCCACCTCGTCGACGATGCCGACGCCATCGAGACCCTCCAGGCGCTGACCCACGCGGCCGCCGAGCCGAGCCTGCCCTACGAGCTCCGGCAGCGGCTTTATACCGCCGCGGTCGAGCGCAACCTGCCGACCATCGCGCGGCTGTTCCTGGTCGCGTCGCCGCAGGGCGAGCTGCCGCACCAGCTGACCAAGCAGCTCGGCCCCGAGCGCCCGCTACGGCCGACCGACTCGCGCCCGCTCACGCTCGGCGAGCGGAAGGCGCTCGCGCGCACGCACCGGCGCGACAAGCTGACGCTGCTCATTCGCGATCCGCACCCGCAAGTTGTCGCGATCGTCCTCGACAACCCGCATATCACCGAGCAGGACGTCGTGAAGATGGCGGCGGCACGGCCCGCAGTTCCCGAGGCGCTGGCGAAGATCGCCGCGCACACGCGGTGGTCCGTGCGGCACGCAGTCAAACGCGCGCTCGTGCTGAATCCGTCGACGCCGCTCGCCGACGCAATTCGGATCGCGACGACGCTGCGTGCACCCGAGCTCACCGAGCTCGCGAACGACAATTCGTTGCCCGAGACGCTCCGCAAGCACGCCACCGAGGTGCTCGCCGAGCTGCAGACGCGGCCACGCGCATAAAGACCGGCGAGCTGGTGCTCGCGGTTTGAAGCCCGAAGTCCTAAGGCGGTTAGCCTTCGGCCTTGTTCTTCTTGCGGCGGACGACGACCTCTTCCCACTCGCCGTCGTCGTCCTTCTTGCCGGCCTCGAGCTCCTTGGCCTTCTTGCCGGCCTCGAGCTCCGCTGCTGCCTTCTTGTCCTCGACAGCCTTGTCGTCGTCGGTCGACGACGCCTTCTTGAAGTTCTTGATACTACGGCCGAGCGCGTCGCCAATGCCCGGCAGCTTGTTGGCTCCGAACACGACGAGAACGATCAGCAGGATGATGACTAGCTCGCCCATTCCGGGCATGGGGGGCTCCTTCTTAGCTGCCGCCCAATGTAGCACCGATTCCGTCGACGCTCGAAAAACTCCTTGAAAACTTGGAGACAAGTTGTCGCTCCGCCTAATCTTCCGTTCCGTATGCGTGCGCTAGTCATCGCGGCAATTTGCGCGAGTACGGCTCATGCTGATCCGGCTGTTACAGCGGGTCCGCAACCGGCACCCCCGGTCAGCGCAGGCGAGCCCAAGCTGAACCAGGAGCTCGACGGCCGCCGAAATATTCGCGGCTGCGCGGTCGGCGAATCTTGTGCCCGCAGCGCCGATCTCCTCCGCGAGTTCGAGGCCGAGGCGTTTCCGAAGCCGGGCGCGAGCCCCTGGCTCGACGAGCGCACACCCGTCGGTAGCCGCATCGAAGCGGTCACGCCGCGCAAGGTAAGGAGGCCGAGCGAGCTGCGGCCGGATCAAGCGTGGCTCGACAAGCTCGAGCTCCCCGACCTGCCGGTGACATGGACGCCGCGGCTGATCGAGTACCTGTTGTTCTACAAGAACGATCCACGTGGCCACTCGATCATGGAGGCGTGGCTCGCCGATCAGGGTCGCTATCGCGATTTGATCGTCAGCCATCTTCGCAAGGCGAAGCTGCCCGAGGATTTGCTCTACGTCGCGATGATCGAATCGTCGTACGACGTGTCGACGCTGTCGTCGGCCGGCGCGCTCGGGCTCTGGCAGTTCATGCCCGAGGGCGGCCGCATCTACGGCCTGCGCCAAGATCGTTGGGTCGACGAGCGGCGCGATCCGCTGCGCGCGACGATCGCGGTCGTCGACTACTGGAAGGATCTCTATCAGCGGTTCGGCGACTGGCAGATCGCGATGGGCGCGTTCAACGTCGGCTACGGCGCGATGCTGCGCTCGATCGCTCGCTACAACACGAACGACTACTACCAGCTGTGCGAGTACGAGAACGGTCTGCCGTGGGAGACGTGCCTGTACACGCCGAAGGTGCTCGCGACCGCGATCGTCGGTCACAACCGCGCCGCGTTCGGCTTCGACAAGATCAAGGAGACGCCGGCGGAGACGTGGGACGAGGTGTCCGTGCCGGCGAGCGTGTCGATCTCGGTGATCGCGCGCGCGTCGGGCAGTGACGAGAACGTCATCAAGAAGCTCAACCCGCAGCTACGCAAAGAGCGCACGCCGCCGGGCGAGACCAACTACGTCGTGCGCGTGCCACGGGGCGCGAGGGCCGAGTTCGGCCGCAAGCTCGCCGAGCTATCGAGCGACTGGGACGGCATGGATGCGTACGTCGTCGCGCATGGCGAGCGCCTCGAGGATGTCGCGACCACGTTCGGCATCTCGCTCAACCAGCTGCGCAAGCTCAACGGCATCGGTCGCGAGAGCGAAATCGAAGGCGGCTGCGTGCTCGTCGTGCCGCGGATCAGCGAAGACGAACGCGCGAAGAATCGCGCAAAGGCGAAGGCCAATCTGCATGCGTCAGGGCCCGATCAAAAGGAAGGCGAGCCGCTGATCGTCGCGGTGCCTGACAAGGACCTCCAGATCGCCGGCAAGAAGCGCGTGTTCTATCGCGTCGTCAGCGGTGACTCGATCACGAGTGTCGCGAAGGCGATGCACGTCAAGACCGACCAGCTCGTCACCTGGAACACGCTCGATCCCGACGCAAAGCTGCATCCGAAGATGGTGCTGCAGGCGTTTGTCGCGCCGGACTTCGACGCCGAGCGCGAGAAGGTATCGCTGCTCGACGATGCGCAGCTTGTCATCGTCACGCGCGGCTCGGACGAGCATCTCGATCTTGCCGAGGAGCGCACCGGCCGCGTGCGTACCGAATACATCTCGACGGGTGACGAGAAGCTCGCCGACGTCGCGAAGAAGTACGGCATGGGCTCGCACGACCTCGCGCGCATCAACCGCATTTCCTACAACACGGTGCTCGCGAAAGGGCAGAAGATCATCGTCTACCAGGTCGCTGATCCGTCGCGCTCTGACCGTGCGGAAGAGCAGTGGAAGAAGATGCCGAAGTCGAAGCGATCGAAGACCGCGTCGCAGCGGAACAAGAGCACGTCGGAGTCGGACGGTCCGGTCACGAAACCGGGACAACTCGAAGGAGACGACTAATGAGCATGACCCGCAAAGAATTTCTCGGCACGATGCTCGGCGCGGCCGGCGCGGTAGCGCTCGTGGGCTGCGGTGGTGATGACGGCGCCAGTGCAGACGCGAAGGCGAGGAGCTGCACGATGAACGGCACGAACGTCACGATCGACGCGAACCACGGCCACGTGCTGATGGTCTCGATGGCCGACGTCATGGCCGGCGTCGACAAGACATACGACATCATGGGCACCGCGCTTCACACGCACTCGGTGACGGTCACGGCGGCGAATTTCGCCACGCTGCAGAACAACCCGGCTGGCTCGGTGATGGTGACGTCGAGCGTCAGCAGCGCGCACTCGCACGGAATCACGATTCTCTGCGCCTGATGTTATCGTCGCGGCGGAGGTAGCAATGACTCGACTGGCTCTAGCTGCACTGCTGTTCGCAGCCTGTGGCGGCGACGATGGTGGCGGCGGTGGCACCACGGACGGGAAGATGGCCGATGCACCGTCGACGAACAAGGTCGTCACGGTGACGTGCCCGACAACCCCTGACCGCGAGGTCAGCGTCAACACGGCCGGCACGGGTTACATGCCGGCGGCGACGACCGCGCCAGTCAATGCGATCGTCAGATTCACGATGACCGCGACGCATGACGTGGCGCCGAACCCACAAACGACGAGCGATCCGGGCCTGCGCGTCGGCTTCGGCGAGACCAAGTGCCTCAAGTTCACG
>DASUFX010000184.1:0-16014 GCA_036274355.1 Kofleriaceae bacterium
CCCTGCTCGCCTCTGCTCTTCGCGGCAAACGCCGCCGTCAGTGCCGCGTGTGCACGCTCGCTCTTTGTCGCGACCATCACGCCGCTCGTATCCTTGTCGAGCCGGTGCACGATGCCCGGGCGCAGCACACCGCCGATGCCCGACAGATCCTTGCAGTGGAACAGGAGCGCGTTGACGAGCGTGCCGCTCGCGTGACCTGCCGCCGGATGCACGACGAGGCCGGCCGGCTTGTTCACGACGATGAGGTCGGGATCCTCGAACAAGATCGCGAGCGGAATCGGCTCGGGCAAAACCTCGAGTGGTTCCGGCGCCGGCACGCGCACGTCGATAACGTCGCCGTCGCGGACGCGCGCCGATTTCGCGGCGGTCACGCCGTTGACTTGCACCTGACCGTCTTCGATCAGGCGCTGCACTTGCGCACGCGACAGCGATTCGATGGCCGCCGCGATCACGGCGTCGAGGCGTCCCCCCGCCTCGTCCGCACCAATGACGATCTGCAGCTCGTTCGCTGCGTCGTCGTCTACCAAATCTTCGATTTGACGTGACCCTTCGACTTGACGAGCACGTCGACGATCGCGCGCTCGTAGATGTGCTGGCCGAAGATGTCCTCGGTGACGCGGCTCTTGAACAGCTCGCGGCCCTCGTTGATCTCGTCAGACATCACCTCGAAGAGGTTGTCGTTGGCGATGCCTTCGAGAATCTTGGGCTCGTGATACAGGGTCAGGTCCGAAGCGATGGCACGCGCGAGCTGGCGCGCACGCTTGGGATTGTCGATCAAGGTCGCCATGTCCGGATCGTAGGTGCGCGCTTGCACCCGGGTCAAGGCTTGGCGGCTTCGTCCTCGGCCTCGATCACCGGCCCACGTGCTGCACGATACCGTTCCAGATACGTCTGTTTGACGCGTTCTGCGTCGAGCCCGAGCGCGCGCGCGTATTCGGCGAGGAAGCCACGCACGTACACCGGCGCCGGGAGCTTCGCGAACACTTCGCCTTCGAGCGCCTGCAGATACGCCATCCCGATCTTCGACTTCTCGGCAATCTCGCGCAGCTCGACGCCCACGGCTTCGCGGATCTGCCTGAGCAGCGGGCCCGAGTACTCCGTGCGCGGGCTGATCTCCGGCATCGGCGGGCGAATCGTCAGCGTCGCTGGATCATCGACCTTCGCGGCTGGCCGCGGCGCCGAGACGTCGGCGAGTCGTTCGACCGGCGTGATCGGCATCGGCACGCCATCGGGGAACAGCTCGAGGTCGTACTCCTTGCGCTTCGCCGCATCCATCAGCGTCGTGTACGCGAGGTCGAGCCGGCGATGAACCGCTTCGAGGCTCACCGGATCGTAGAGCCCAGAGATCGCGATCGACTCCGCACCATAGATGTCGCGAATGCGGCGATTGGCGCGCCGGATGTCCTCGAAGCTCGCGGTCGGCGGCACTTCGAGCAGCTCGTAGTGCGAGTCGCTCGGGAGGACGTCGGTATCGAACGTGTTTGTCGGGAAGCCGCCGGAGTCGCTGCGGCCAACCGGCTTCACCGCCAGGAGCCCGCGCGCGACGCGCTCGAAGCACTTCGCGATGCGCGTCTCCGGGTGCTCGATGAGCAGCGGACGCCGCCTACGCGTCGAGGCCCACACCGCCTCGTCGTACTCGAGGTGACCGAGGTAGCGCAGCGGCGTGCCGAGCCGGCGACGCGCGGCCGATGCGACGGCACGGCCGAGCTCCATGTCGCTCTTGCTGCGCGCCGAGTTGATCACGAGGTGCGGTGCGAATCCGAGGATCGCATCGCGCAGCTCGCCGAGCTCGGAGTGCTGTGCCGCAACCGCGCCGAGATAGACGTCGAGCGCGCTCGGCGTGCCGCCTTCGAAGTCGTTCGGTTGCTTGCCCGCAATCTGCGCGAGGTGCGAGAAGCCTTTGCGCTCGAGTCGCTTCAGGAATGCTGCGCGCACGAAGCGGTGCATCAGCTCGATCGATGTCGGATCGGGCACGCCGATGAGCAGCTGGATGTCAGCTTCGAGGAACAGCTCTAGCGTCGCGGCGCCCAGGCCCGGCCCGAGATCGACGACGACCCAGTCGGCGGGCAGCTCGTGCAGCTGGTCCGCGATCACACGCACCTGGTCGGCGTCGGGATTCGCGATCCAGGGCGGATCGTAGACGCCGCCGATCAGCTTCACGCCCGGCACGTGCGTCGACACCGCGAGCTCGGTGAGCGGCGGGCCGCCCGGCACGAGCGCCTCGGCGAGACTGCGCGACGGCCGCGGCACACCGGCGAAGATGTGAAGGTTCGGCGCACCGAATGCGCCGTCGAGCAGCACGACCTTCTTGCCGAGCGTGGCGAGGAAGATGCCGACGTTGGCGGCTACCAGGCTCTTGCCCACGCCACCTTTGCCGCCGCCGATAGCGACCACCCGAGGAGTCATGCTCGGCGGGCACATAACCGCGTCTGTCGACGGCGGTCAAGGCTTCAGAGAGAGCGCAGGTACTGTTCGAGGTCGCTTTGCTGTTCGGCGGTCAGCGAAAGGCCGAGCACGGTGTTGTAGTGACCGACGACGTCGAGCAGCGTGGCTGCGCTACCGTCGTGGAAGTACGGCGGATGCTGCCAGACACCACGAAGCGGCGTCGTGCGGTACTTGCCGGTCGCGCTCCGCCGCGCCTCGTCCGTCGCCATGCCGGTTTCGGTCGCCGCGTGCAGCGTCGGTGCGTCGGTGAACGACGATCCGCTGTGGCAGCTGGCACACCGTGCCTGGCCGTCGAACAGAGTCTTGCCGCGTGCCGCGGCGGCCGCGTCGAAGCTGCCCGCAGGTGGCGCCGGCGGATCGAACGAGAACTGATATTCGCGCAGCGCTGGCAGCATCGGCGTGACGCGATCGGGCTCCTGGTGGATCGCGACGCCGATTCGATCATCGACGAACGAGCCGTGGCCGCCCATCTGCGTGACCGCGACGTACGCGTTCCAGTACGAGACCGGACCCTCGCCCGTGTACGTCTCGAGCGCGACATCGCGCAAACCGTACGCGGGCGGAATCAACACCGGATGACTCTCGGTGTCCTGGTTGAAGCGCGCGTCGTACTTGCCGGCGCCCCAGCTCTCGAGCGCAGCCTTGGCAACCGCGTTGTCCACGCCGAGCTTGGCAGTCAGCGCATCGAGGCCCGGCGTCAACGAAACGATCGCGCCGGGATTCAGATCGCGATTCGGCCAACCATCGAGGCGCTTGCCGATACCTGCCGTCACCGAGTTGTCGACGGTCGAGTGGCAGAGCGCGCACGTGATGCCGATCTTCGTGATCGTGCCGTTCTCGACTTCGCCGCGCACGCCGACGACCGCATTCAGGCCGATCAGCGCGACGGTCGTCGCTGGATTCTCGAGATCGGCCGACGCGAGCACGTCAGGTGGGACGGCGTCGGCGTCGACCTTCAGACCAACCGAAAGCGCGGTCGTCGGCTTCAGGTTTTGCACGAGCTCGTGCAATCGCAGCGTGTCGGTCCACAGCTGTTCGTCACCGAACGTGTCATGTCGAAAAATGCATTGCCCGTCGGCTACGTCACACGGACCTTCGGTGGCTGGCTTGTCGCCGTCTCCGCACGCGACGAGACACGCGAAGACGATGACGTTCTTGATGCGCATGTTCTGCTCCTTCACGCATGAGAGGCAGACGCGCGAAGAAACGTGACACGTCACATCGGCTGTAACGCGCAAGCGCGATTGCGACTCTATTCAGGTAGCAAGCGAACGAAGCGCTTCGATCAGCTCGACGTAGTCGGTCTCGGCGAGCGTACGCACGTCGAGCCAGAGCTTGCCGTCTTCGATGCGAGCGATCACTGGCACGCGCGCTGCGCGCAGCTTGCGATCGAGAGCCTCTGCGCTGCGGCCACTGATCACGAGCGCCCACGAGGGCAGCTGCGCCGTCGGCATCGCGCCGCCGCCGACGGTCGACATGCATCCCTCGACGGTGACCGTGAGGCCGGCTAGCCGACCGAGCTCTTCGCGCAGCCGCTGGGCGTCGGCGTGCAGCGCTTCCGACGTGCGTCCGATCATCCGTACGGTCGGTATTTCGTCGAGGTTTGCGTCACGGTAGTGCGCGAGCGTCGCGGCGAGTGCGGCAATCGTGAGCTTGTCGGGGCGCAGCGCGCGCATCAGCGGGTGCTTGCGCGCAGTCTCGACCGCCGCCGTCTTGCCGACGAGGATGCCGGCCTGCGGACCGCCGAGTAGCTTGTCGCCCGAGAACGTGACGAGGTCGGCGCCACTCGCGACGCATTCGGCGACCGTCGGCTCGTCGGGCAGATGCCAGCTGCGCTGCGTGGCGCGGTCGACGAACATGCCCGAGCCGAGATCGATCATCGTCGCGATGCCCTTGGCGCGGCCGATCGCGACGACCTCTTCCGGCGAGACCTCCGCGGTGAAGCCGACGATCGCGAAGTTCGAACGGTGCACCTTGAGTAGCAGGCCCGTGTTCGGACCGATCGCGTTCTCGTAGTCGCGCTTGTGCGTTTTGTTCGTCGTGCCGATTTCGACGAGCGTGCCGCGCGAGAGCGCGAGGATCTCGGGGAGCCGGAACGAGCCACCGATCTCGATCAGCTCGCCGCGCGAAACGACGATCTCTTTATTCGTCGCAAGCGCCGCGAGGCCGAGCACGGTCGCGGCCGCGTTGTTGTTGCAGACGATCGCGTCCTCGGCACCGGTCAGCTCGCGGATGAGCGCGCGCAGGTGATCGTGACGCGAGCCGCGCTCGCCCTTGTCGAGGTCGTACTCGAGGTTCGAATAGCCGCGGGCGACCTCGTCGATCGCGGCGCGCGCCGAGTCGGCAAGTGGAGCGCGGCCGAGGTTCGTGTGAAGCACGACGCCTGTCGCGTTGATCACGCGGCGCAATGCTGGACGCGCGAGCGTGGCGGCGAGCTCGGCGACTTCGAGCGCGGCGATCGAAGAGCTGTCGGCGTTGCCGGCGAGGATCGCGGTGCGGCGCGCAGCGATCGCACGGCGCGCAGCTTCGACGACGGCCCAGCGCGGCAGGCTGCCGAGCGCCTCGGCTTCGTCCGCGAGCGCGTGGACGGCCGGCAACTTCGCCAAACGTGGATCCGACACGCGCGCACCCTAGCACTATGCGATGGTAGGTCGCGATGGCCGACCCCGACTTGCCGCCCGCAGGCCTGACCTGGTGCGACTACGTCGAACGTCGGGTCGACGACTGCGGTGGTTGGCTCCCGCTCGCCGACCAATTGATTCATCGCGCTGGCGACGCGGTCGAGATCGCGCTCGATCCGCAGACGGTTGAGCGCGGCCTGCGCCGACTCGCGAGCCGCGGCCACAAGTCCGGCGGCCAGTACGGCCGCTGGATGCTCAGGTTCTTCGGCTCACGTCGCCGAGCCACCCTCGCGCGCGTGCTGCCAGCGCAGCCAGCCGGTCTCCTCGTCGACCTCGAACTTGCCGGTCGTCCCGGTCGGGATCTCGATCACCGCGTTGACCGAGCCATCGTCGTTCTGCGCCGGATAGCCACGGCTGTAATGGCGCGGACCGATGACGGTCTCACTGTCGGGCACGTACGCGCGCGGAGAGACCGGAGCGCGCCCGACGACCGCCCGCATCGGCACGTCGGAACAAGGAAGCCAGACAACACAACACCAAACGAATGCACGAAATCTCGACACGTTCAGACAGGTACGCCCGCCGCGCCTGGCCGACCAGGACATGATCTCGGACATCTGCCTGCGTGATCGATCGCGCGCTTGCGAAGGATCCGCGCGAGAGGTTTGCAGATGCCGACGACTGCGCTGTCGACGGCCGGCGTGTGAAGCGGCGGTGGTGGCAATGGTTTTGACGCTGTAGACTGCGCTGGATGGACGTCCAGGCAGTCTCCGCGCTGCTCGCCGCGCTGCTGATCCTCGCGATCGGCACCTCGGTGCTGCTGCGGTCGCGCTCGGACAAGATGTACACGACGTTCGCGGCGATGACGTTCACCGTGTCGGCGTGGCATCTGTGCTCGTTCATCGCAGCCGCGACGGGCAGCCCGGTGATGGGTTGGCTGTCGCTGTGGGCCGCCGCCACGATCCCGCCGACCGCGATCCGCTTCTTCCGCGTGTTCCTCGCGCAGCCATCGATCGGCGGCCCGAAGCGCGGACCGCGCGTCACGCTCGCGTGGACGCTGCTCGCGTATGCCGCGCTCGTCTACTCCGCGATCGTCCAACCGATTCACGAGACGACATGGTTCCTCGTGCCGTTCGGCATGTACGTATTCGGCGGCCTCTACCGCTGCGTCTGGGACATGTTCGTGCAGTACCGCGCGACGTCCAAGCGCGTCGAGCGCACGCGCGTCGGCTATCTCACACTCGGTGGCTTCGTCGCGACGACTCTGACGCTCACCGACGTACTGCCAAAGCTCGGCGTCGCGTGGCCCGCGATCGGCAACGTCCTCAGCATCCTCTACCTCTACTTCCTGTCGCAGACGCTGTTCCGCTACCGGCTGCTCGACCTCAACGAGCTCGTCGGCAAGATGGCCGTGCTCGGCACGCTCGTCGCGCTGCTGTCCGCCGTCTACGGCTTCTTGCTGTACTGGGTCAGAGGCCAGAGCACCCAGGGGCTGCTCCTCCTCAACGCGCTCGTCGCCGCGTTCGTGATCCTCATCCTGTTCGAGCCGGTGCGTAACTGGCTCGAGAACAGCATCAACCGCTGGCTGTTGCGCCAGCGCACCGAGCTGCGCGGCCGGCTCGAAGCAGTGCGCCGCGAGCTGCCCGGCGTCGTCGACGTGCAGGACATGGTCGCGCGCATCATGACGGCGCTCGAGGAGTCACGGCGCGTCACCGAGGCCGGCGTGTATCTGCTCGACGCCGACGGCGCGGGCTTCGATTGCGCCGGCTCGCTCGGCAAGACGCCGCCGGAGCGGCTCGACGCGAACGCCGAGCGCGCGCTGCTCGATCGCGTGCGCGTCGGCTATCTCGATCTCGACGCGCTGACCCGCGAGCTCGACGACCTCGGCCAGGCTCCGGATGTCGAGGCGAAGCGCACCGCGCTCGTGTCGCTCAAGACGCGCGTCGAGGAGCTGCAGGCGACGCTGATCTTCCCGCTGTTCGGCTCTGCCGAAACCGAGCAAGGCCCGTGGCTCCTCGGCCTGTTCTGCGTGCGCGACGACCGCACCGAGAGCGCGTTCGATCCAGACGACATCGACACGTTCCGTCAGCTCGCGATCGGCGCCGCGCGCGTGATCGAGTCATCGCAAGCGTACGAGCGCGTGAAAGAGCGCGACCGTCTCGCCGCGCTCGGTGAGATGGCCGCCGGTCTCGCGCACGAGATCCGCAACCCGCTCGGCGCGATCAAAGGCGCGGCACAGCTGCTGATGACCTCCGACGGGCCGCAGCAGCATCACACCGAGAACGCCGAGTTCCTCCAGATCATCGTCGAGGAAGCGAACCGGCTGAACAACGTCGTGACGCGCTTCCTCGATTACGCGCGCGCCGAGCGGCCGGGCACCGAAGGCGCCGACAAGGTCGACCTCAACAACGTCGTACGCAAGACGGTCCAGCTGCTCCAGAAGGAACAGCTCAAGAACATCGAGGTGCGCGTGCGCACCGACGAGCAGCTGCCGCAAGTCGCCGGCGATCCCGAATCGCTGCTGCAAGTCTTCTTGAACCTCGGCCAGAACGCGATCCAGGCGATGCCCGATGGCGGCACGCTCGAGATCCTGACGACACGCCGGCGCCGTTCACGGCTCGGCTACGGCCAGTTCTGCGAGATCCGCTTCCGTGACACCGGCATCGGCATTCCGCGCGACCGCCTCAAGAAGCTGTTCATCCCGTTCTACACGACGAAGCAGAAGGGCACCGGTCTCGGCCTCGCGATCAGCCATCGCATCATCAACCAACACGGCGGCACCATCGAGGTGCGCTCGACGATCGGCCAGGGCTCGACGTTCTCGGTGTTCCTGCCGGCGGCCGAGCCGATGGGGAAGATCGAGGACATCACCGAAACCGGCAACCTCAAGACGCTCCCGGACAAGCCGGAGAAGCCGGAGAAGCCGGAGAAGTCAGAGAAGCCCGAGACGCCAGCCGACGAACCCGTGGTGCCGGCGGCCGCACCCGCTACCTCTTCGACCGGAACGGGATAGAGTAAGCGCCCGATGCAGCCGGCCAAGATCCTCGTCGCCGATGACGAGCAAAACCTGCGACGCGTGTTGACCGCGCTGCTGCGTCGCGAAGGTCACGACGTGATCCAGGCTGCGAGCGGCCTCGAAGCGATCGACCGCCTCGCTGACGTCGACGTCGTGATCACCGACCTGCGCATGCCGGGCGCCGACGGCATGGAGGTGCTGCGCACCGCTTCGAAGAACCACCCGCAGGTCCCGGTCATCATGATCACGGCGTACGGCTCGGTCGGTCAGGCCGTCGAAGCGATCAAGGCCGGCGCGTTCGACTACATCGAGAAGCCGTTCGAGCAGGACGCGATTCGCATCATCATCGACAAGGCGATCGGCCAGGCCGCTGCGAACAAGCTCGCGCCCCAGCAACAGCTCTATCTCTCGAGCGAGTCGGAGCAGCGCGGCAAGTTCGGCCTCGTCGGCACGTCAGCGGAGATGCAGGGCATCTTTGCCGTGATCGAGAAGGTCGCCGACACGCCGTCGACGGTGCTCATCACCGGCGAGTCCGGCACCGGCAAGGAGCTAGTCGCCAAGGCGCTGCACGAACAGTCGAGCCGCAAGGGCGGTCCGTTCATCAAGATCAACTGCGCCGCGATTCCCAAGACGCTGATGGAGTCGGAGCTGTTCGGGTACGAAAAGGGCGCGTTCACCGGCGCTACCTCGAGCAAGCCGGGTCGCTTCGAGCTCGCCGACGGCGGCACGCTGTTCCTCGACGAGATCGGCGAGATTCCGGTCGAGATGCAGGTCAAGCTCCTGCGCGCGATCCAGGAATCGGAGTTCGAGCGCGTCGGCGGTCTCAAGACGATCAAGGTCGACGTCCGGTTGATCACCGCGACGAACCGCGACCTCGAGCACGAAATCGCACGCGGCAACTTCCGGGAGGATCTGTTCTACCGACTCAACGTCGTGCCGCTCCAGATCCCGCCGCTGCGCAAGCGCACGGGCGACATCCCGCTGCTCGTCCAGCACGTGATCAAGAAGTTCAACGAACGGCTCAAGAAGAACGTCACCGGCATGTCCGACGAGGCGCTCGCCGCTCTCGAGTCACACAACTGGCCGGGCAACATCCGCGAGCTCGAGAACGTGCTCGAACGCACGATCCTGTTCTGCAAGGGCGACCGCATCGAGCGGGCCGATCTCCAGCTCGTGCTCGCGCCGAGCAACCAGGCCAGCAACCAGTCGGGCTCGATGGCGCCGATCGAAGCGCCGCTCGAAGACGAGATCGACGAGCACGCCGAGATCTCGGGCTCGCTCAAGGAAGTCGTCCGGGCCGAGACCGCGCGCGTCGAGCGCGAGCTGATCGTGAAGGCGCTCGACGAGACCGGCGGCAACGTGACGCAGGCCGCACGCCTGCTCAAGATCAGCCGCAAGAGCCTGCAGATGAAGATGAAGGAATTCGGCCTCCGCGACCGCGAGGGCTGATCGGGCTTCGGGCTTCGGACTTCGGCCAGATTAGATCAGGCGGTAGGCAGGCCCTTCGTCTTCACGTTGTGGGCAGCGGCCCACTTGCCGAGCTCTTGCTTGAGCGGCTTACCCAGGCCGCGCGGCAGGCCGAATTTCTTGCCGTCGAACCGGATGAGGCGCCACCAGATCGTCTCCTTGATCTCTTCGATCTTGGAGGCGTCCATGATCATCGAGCCCTCGTTTTGCGCGACCGCCTGCTGCAGCTGGCCTTCGTCGACGACGGTCGGCGCAGCTCCTGCGGTGGGCTGAAACCCTGCAGCGATCGCACCGCCGATCGCACCGCCGAGACCCTGGCCGATCGCCGCAGCCCATGCACCGCCCGTCTTGGTGCAGACGAAGTACAGCCGGTTTGGGGCGAGGAACACGTGGCCGTGGAATCGCTTCATGCCGAGCTGAAGAGTGAGCGGGTATGGAGTCATGGCGATCATTCTAGTCGTGATACGCTGCGTGCAGGGTGCTGCGACCGGTCAGCGTGCTTGTCGTTCTCGGGCTGTCCGGGAGCGCATTCGCCAATCCGAATTCGATCGTGCCTGGTGGTCAGGATCCCGACTACCCCGACGCCGGTTTCGCGCAGAAGGGCGTCGATGTCTACGGCGAGATCGAATACGAGTACGAGCTCGATAGCTCGAAGATCGTGCGCGAGCGCGTCGGCGATCCCGCAGCGGATCCGCTCGACGGCGTGACGACCGTACGCGACCTCGACTTCAAGCAGTACAAGCACACGCTGACGCCGCGGCTCTACGTCGGCGTGTTCCGCGACACGTTCGTCTACGGCGCGCTGCCGATCGTGATCACCCAGGCGCGCGAGCTGTCGTTCATCAATCCGTCCCGCGCATCGTCGACGGTCAATGATGGCCTGTTGCCGATGCAGGGCTTCGACGCGCGCGATCCGGGCACGCCTACGCCCGGCGACCTCGCGTTCCGCGGTCCCGATCGTCACGGACTCGATCAGGTGCACTTCGGCCTCGGCACCGCGCTCATGAATCAGCTCAAGGACGACACGAAGCCGACGTGGAAGCTGGGCGCGGAAGTGCGGCTCGCGATCGGCACGATCATGAAGTTCGATGCGATGGCGCCCGAGGCGAACAAGGGCGTGTCGAAAGGCGTGCAGGAGCTGAAGCTGTGGACGACGTTCGCACGCAAGCTCGGGTGGGCCGAGCCGTGGGTCGAGATGTACTGGCAGGTGCCGCTCTCGAGCAAGAGCGGCTCGTTGTTCGACGATCCGGGCTTCGGCGCGACGAACGTCAAGCCGAGCCAGCAGGCGGGCATCGCGTCGGGGCTCGAGATCTACGCGCTCGACAACCGCGCCGACCAGACGCGGATCAGCTTCGACATCGGCAGCAAGGTCGATGCCCACTTCGAGGGTCGCGAGTACACCGAGATGTGGGAGGTGTTCGCGGCGGCCGGCGACCCGCGCTCCATGGGTCCGCTCGTGCTCGATGCCGACCCGACGCGCTCGGGGGTACAGGCGCTCAGCCACCCCGGCATCTCGAACATCGAGAACTACCTCGAGATGACCGGTCGGTTCGCCCTGCGTGCGCAGATCGGCCCACACGTACGCTTCGGCGTGATCGCTGACCTGATCTGGAAGACAGATCACGTGATTTCGTTCGCAGATGCGGGCGTCGACCGCGAAGACGACAACGACCTAGTTAACCCAGGCACCGACGAAGTTAACCCGCTCCATACGCCGGTCATCGACCTCGTCGGTCACCGCTTTCGCGCAGAAGACGCGTTCGACATCAACATCGGCGTCTCCGGCACCGTGCTGTTCTAGCCGCTTCTATAAGAGCTTCTCGGGCAGGCACTGACGGTCGCGTCTAGGTCGCGGAGTTTCGAAGTCGAGCCGGCTGGGCTACCATTCGCACTAGTGCTTGCACGTCGAATCATTGCTGTATCGCCGGACAAGTCCTTCGGTAAGCAGCTCGCGACGGCACTCAAGGCGGCAGGGGGTGCGGTCGACCTTCATTTGAAGCTCGACGACATGGCCAAGGGCGAGATCGTGGCGGCCCTGGTCGTGCTGCATCTCGATGGCGAGCTCGCGACCGCGGCGGCGGAGATCCTGCCTCGCCTCTCGTCCGACGCGAAGGTGATCGCGATCATTCCGAAGTCGAACCTCGCGGCGATCGTCGACATCATGCAGTCGTCCGACAAGATCGCCGGCATGCTGATGGCGGAGAACTTCGACTCCCGCCAGCTCTCCGCGATGGCGACGCGCGTGATCGCGGGCGACATCTTCGGCCTCGAAAAGAACATCTCGTGGGGCACGCTGGTCCACAACCAGCTGGTGGGCGACTACCAGGAGAAGTCGCTGTGCATCTCGCAAATCTCGGAGTTCGCCGAGCTGATGGGCGTCCGCCGCAAGTATCGCGAAGCGATCGAGCAGTGCATCGACGAGATGCTCATGAACGCGCTCTACGACGCGCCGGTCGACGAGCAAGGCAAGCCGCTGTTCTCGGAGATTCCGACCAAGACGCGGATCTCGCTGCGCGTCGAGCAGAAGGTCGTCGTGCAGTACGCGTGCGACGGCAAGCAGTTCGCAGTGAGCGTGCGCGATGCGTTCGGCACGCTCGAGCGCAACACGGTGCTGCGGTACCTGTACAAGTGCCTGCACTCCGAGCAGCAGATCGATCGCAAGGTCGGCGGCGCCGGCCTCGGTCTGTATCTGATGGTCAACTCTGCGACGACGGTCTTCTTCAACGTGCTGACCGGTGTCGCGACCGAGGCGGTGTGCGTCTTCGATCTCGAGACACCGAAGCTGCAGCTCGAGCGCTTCGGCTTCTTCACGGAGAAGATCGACGCCGGTGGCCGACTCGCCGCTGGTACATCGCGCCGGTTGCCGCAGGGCCATCCCGTCGAGCGCCGTCGCTCACCTGCCCCACCGCCGCCAGCGCCGCGCGGACTCATCGCAGCACTCTCGGTCGCGATCCTCGCGGTGCTCGTGCTCGTCGGCATCGCTGCATGGCCGCGCCTGTTCCCCGCCACGCAGACCGCGAAGGTCACGTTCACGACAATTCCCAAGGGTGCAACGATCGAGATCGAAGGGCGCAACGAAGGCACCGCCACCGAGGGTCAGCTCGAGCGCGAGCTCGAAGTCGGCCGCGCGTATCCGGTGGTCGCGCGCCTCGACGGGTACGAGCCCAAGACGAGCGTCGTGCAGCCGCAAAGGGGCGGCAGCCACGTCACGTTCGAGCTCGTGGCGCGCACCGCGACCGTGTTCCTCGACACGCAACCGACCGGCGCGACGATCGAGGTCGACGGCAAGTCGCTCGGCACCACGCCGCTCTCGATCACGACGCTGCCGCCCGGCACGTCGGTGCAGTACACGATCAAGAAGACCGGCTATCACCCGGCGACCGGTACGCTCGACGTGCCCGGGCCAGGCAAGGAAGTCCGCATGGTGATGCCGCTCGCCGTGTCGGACGAGCTCGCGCGCATCAAGCTCACGTCGGATCCCGCCGGCGCGCAGGTCTATCAGAACGGTCAGCTGCTCGCGGGCGTGCAGACGCCGGCCGAGGTGCTCGTCGAAGCAGGCAAGGTCCAGCGCTTCATGCTGACCATGCCGAACATGGTGCCGGCGTTCATCGAACCGTTCACGCCGGCCCGTGGCGCGGTTGGCGTCGAGAAGAAGGCCAGGCTCGTGGCCGGTCAGCCGCTCAGGATCGAAGCGACGAACGACGGCAAGGTCACGGTCACCCCTGCGCAGCACTGCAAAGAGCTGACGCCGCCCGCCGAGTGCGTCCTCGCGCCCGGCACGTACACGGTCGACTACAACGTCCCGCCGTCGAAGTTCTCGCACCAGGTCACGGTCGGCACCAAGCCTGCCACCGACAAGTTCGACCTCGGCTTCGTCGAGGCAGCCGAGGGCAAGCACATCATGATCGGCGGCAAGCAGGTCAAGAAGGCGCTGTTCGAGGCCGGCTCGCGCCAGGTCACGATTGCTGACGACGCCGGCACGCGCACCGTGTCCGTGAAGGTCAAAGCCGGCGCCACCGTTACCGCCAAGTAGCCGCCAGATTAGGCGAAGTCATGGCCTGTGAGCGGCGGTTACAGAGCGCGTGAGGGCGCTCCAGTATGCTGCGCCGCGATGAAGGTCGCCGTCGCTGCTCTGCTCGTACTCGCCGCCGAGGCGAGCGCAGCGCCGTCGCTGACGTCGTCGAGTGATCCGTATCCAGGCATTCACCGCGAGATCTGGCGCGACACCGATCCGCAGCAGCCCGTGATCATCCGGCTGATGCGCATCGATCTCTCGTCATCGGAGATCGCGGTCTATGCGACGAAGGAAGCGGACCGTGGGCTGACGACCAGCGACTACGCGGCGCGGGTCGGTGCGCAGGTCGCGATCAACGGCGATTCGTTCGCCGTTAACGGTTACGTGCCGCGCGGGCTCGCCGTCGGTGACTCGAGCACGTGGGCGAACACCGCCGATGACGCGCGCAGCGCGGTGTTTCATGTGCGCCGCGTCGGCGAGCGCACGATCGCGGGGATTTCCGCGGACAGCATCGTCGCGCCGGGCGATTTGCCCGATGGCACCGAAGGCGTGATCTCGGGGCGACCGCTGCTCGTGCGGCAATCGCAGGTCGCCACCGATCAGATCAACTGCAACGACCCGATCACGATGGATTGTCAGGTCGCGCCGCGCACCGCGATCGCAGTCTCGCCGGATGGCAACAGGCTGTGGCTCGCGGTCGTCGATGGCTGGCAGAACGCGTCGTACGGCATGACGCTGCCCGATCTCGCCGAGTTTCTGCGGCAACGCGGCGCCGGCATGGCGATGGCGCTCGACAGCGGCAGCTCGTCGACGCTCGTGCAGGACGGTAGCCCGATCAACGTGCCGTCCGATGGCCTCGAGCGCACGGTCGCGAATCACCTCGCGATCAAGTACGGCTCGCTGCCCAAGGGCGAGCTGTTCGGCCTGATCTGCAAGCACAGTGTGGTCAACTGCGGGACCGACGTGCCGAGTCGGAAAATCTCGGGGGCGACCGTCATCCTCGATGACACGCGCACGCAGACCACCGACGCGACGGGCACGTTTGACTTCCAGAGCGTCACGCCGCGGCTGGCGTGCGTCACCGTCAAGAAGACCGGCTACCTCACGGTGACGCAGTGCCGCCAGGTCGAGCCCGGGCAGCTCACGTACAACTCGGTCGCGCTGTGGGAAGGCACGGATTCGCCTGACGCGGGTGTCGGCGAAGATGCAGGCATTGGCACGGATGCGTCGACGGTGCTCGACGCACAAACCAGCGACGCTGGCAACGGTTACGACGGGCCAGGTGGTGGCTGCTGCGACAGTGGTCGCGATCGTCCCGATGTCGCGCTCTTGGTCGTCGTCGCTTTCATCCTGACGCGCCGTCGGGGTACAACCGCCTAGGGACGTGAGTACAGTCCATACTCAGCTACTTACGGATGACGCCTCCGGCCTGCTGGTCGAGCGCGCGTTCCGGCTCCGCGTGGTCTCCGGCCCCGATCAGGGCAAAGAGCACATGCTCGATGAGGGCACGACGATGGTCGGTACGCACGCCGACAACGATCTCGTGCTGACCGACGCGACCGTGTCGCGCTACCACCTCGAAATTCGCGTGCGCCGCGACGGCATCGAGGTTCGCGACCTCGATACGACGAACGGCACCAAGCACGGCGGTGCGCGCATCGGCAGCGTCGTGCTGACCGGCGCTGCACGCCTGCGTCTCGGCAAGCACACCGAGATGGACGTCGAGCCGGTCGACAAGAACGTCGAGCTCGGCGAGTGGCCAAGTGATCGGTTCGGCGACGTGCTCGGCACGACATCGCCGATGAAGCGGCTGTTCGCGCTGCTCTCGAAGGCGGCGCCGACCGAAGCGACGATCCTGCTCCAGGGCGAAACCGGTACCGGCAAGGAAGCGATCGCCGAGGCCGTGCATCGCCACAGCCGCCGCAGCAAGGGCCCGTTCATCGTCGTCGACTGCGGCTCGATCCCGCACGAGCTGATCGCGTCCGAGCTGTTCGGTCATGCGAAGGGTAGCTTCACCGGCGCCGGCGCCGACAAGCAGGGACTGATCGAAGCCGCGAATCACGGCACGCTGTTCCTCGACGAGATTGGCGAGCTCGCGCTCGACCTCCAACCGCAGCTGCTGCGCGTGCTCGATCGCCGCCAGGTGCGCCGGGTTGGCGAGACGCAGTCCGTCGATGTCGACATCCGCGTCGTCGCCGCGACTCACCGCGACCTGCGCGCGATGGTGAAGTCCGGCCATTTCCGCGAGGACCTCTACTACCGTCTCGCAGTTGTCGCGACGTTCGTGCCGCCGCTGCGCGAGCGCAAAGCGGACATCCCTGCCCTCGCGACCTGGTTCGCCGAGAAGATGGGGCGCGGCAGCTTCGCGCAATCGCCGACGCTACTCGAGCAACTACAGCGCCACGACTGGCCCGGCAACGTGCGCGAGCTGCGTAACGTCGTCGAGCGCG